>RFOM01000040.1 GCA_009926615.1 Pseudomonadota bacterium | reverse complement strand
ACCAAGCCCCTTTGGAGCTGTGCATCGGTTCGGTCAACTGATCGGGCGTGTCGCCGTAGCACAGGGAAAAGCTACCGTCGGCCGTCGGAAGTAACCGGCAATGCAGAGCTCCGATCGTGAAGTCTGCAGTATTTGCCGACTCAGTCAGGCTGTTGTTCTCATTTTTCATAGCCGGCAATATGAACGCTGCGCGGCGGGAGCGAAACACTCGGTGCGAGCAAATCGGCAATTCCGCCTTTCAGGCTGTAGGCATCGCATCCTTTGATTTTGCGCAGCAGCTCGGCTGCCTGCAGACTCCGCTGCCCGCTTCGGCAGACACACAGAATTTTTTCATGACGATCAGATCCCAGCCGTTCGATAATGAATTGCGGCAGACGCGAGAGCGGGACAACTCCAAAACTGAGTTGTTCCACCGAATTGTCGTTGCCGGTGCGGTCGGGAATCAGGAGACCTTTGAGGATGTCGTCAAGGTGACTTGTTGCCGTTTCAAACGGTTCCCGCACATCAAGTACCGTGAAGTGCTGATTGCGCAGCCGGTTGGCCAGTTCTTCTTTTGTACATTCGATTTGTGAATCACTTCCGGATGCAGACGCTCCCGAAACCGCAGCGTGAAGAGATTTGAATTCATATGCTGTCAAAGCCGTCGGTTCACATGCGTAGCAGGCCAAAAGCGTTTTGCCCGAAAAAATTTCGGAGTGGTTGCCGTGCAGCAGTTCGTCGAGACATTCTCTGACAGGCGAGAAGAGGATGAGCGTTGGTCCTTGGGTTTGTCCTGCAGGATGTGCGCCGTGCGATTCAAACAAAAGCGATGCTCCGGAATTGCTTTCCAGTTGACTCCAGCCTTGCGGCAGACTGCTTTGCGGCAGCCGGCTGTCGAGCCGGAGAATGCGGGCGTTAGAGAGACCGCGGCACGCGAGTTTGTTGCTCAGTTCAGTCAGCGCGCCTTCGCAGTCCGCGATCAGGTACGAGTCTTTGTTTGCAGAAATGATGAGCCATGCGCGTGTGCCGTCGGACGAGCGCAATTCGCTGATTCCCTGATTGTCGAGTTTGACGCTGTCGGCGATTTGATCGGCACGGGCCGGTAAATGCGGAACCATGCAGCTTGCGCGCAAAGCTTCGCCGGCTTTTCGGATGGCTTCGCATGCGGTGTTGATTTCCGCCTCGCTGCTCGCGGGTCCGAAGGACAGCCGGATCGCATTTTGTGTGCGCCATTTGGGAAGGTTCATCGCCGTCAGAACGTGACTGCCGGTCGATTTACCGGAACTGCAGGCCGAACCGCCGGAGACCCGAACGCCCGTCGCATCAAAAGCATTCATCAATTCACGGCCGGAAATCCCCTCGACCGAAAAATTGAGAGTCGTTGCAACGCAGTGCTGCAAATCGGCATTCCACACCAGCGTCGGGAAACATTGGGTCAGTGTGCGGATGAGTTTTTGTCTGCAATTTTCAAGTTGATCATGACTCAAAAATATCCGGTGCTCTTTGTCGTTGAGCGCACGCAGAATCCGGCCGAACGCAGCCGCACCGGGGAGATTTTCAGTTCCCGAGCGCTTGCCGCGCTCCTGTCCGCCGCCGACGATCATGGCCGTGTAGGGCGCGTCTGCACGGACCCACAAAAATCCGATGCCTTTGGGTGCATTTAATTTGTGACCGGAAAAGCAGGCGTAATGCGCACCGAGTGTTTTTAAATTCAACTGAATTTTGCCCAGTGCCTGTACTCCGTCGACAAACCATCTGCAGTCCGAACCGGCAGAAGTTTTGAGCAGCGCAGAGAGCTTTTCAAGCGGCTGAATGACACCCGTTTCGTTGTTGACTGCCATTGTGCAAATGAGGGCCGTCTGCGGCAGGTGTCCGGAAATAAATTCCAAATCGGCGATGCCCTTTTCGTCCACAGGAATCGCTTCAACGGCGACCGGAACTCTGAGTAATTCGGCCCAGTGTTCGATGGCGGCAGGTACGGCTTTGTGCTCCGTTGAACCGTAGAGGACCTTCCAGCGCCTGAGCCGGCCGTGTTCGCGGAATTCGGAGAGAAGTTCGATGAGCACTGAAAATATCGACGACTGAATACCTTCGGTGGCACCGCTGTTAAAGATAATTTCATCGGCACTGCCGGCACCGACGGCCTGTGCAGCTGCTTCACGCGCGCTTTCCAGAAATGATTTGGCATGCAGACCGGTGATGTGAGTTGAACTCGGGTTGCCGTAGCAAAGCTCCATGGCCTCACGGGCTGCCTGAAGGGCAATCGGGTGAGTGTGGGTTGTTGCGTTGCAGTCCAAATAAACCGTTGTTTGCAACGGAACAGATGAAGAAGTGCGGCGCCGGTCAGAGGTCATGGTCAATCCGTCCATGGAGCCGGTTCAGCGTCTTACGGGACTTTGAACCTTTGTGACTGTTGGAATGACAGCAAATTCGCCTAATCGGGCGGGTGTGTCAAATCTCCGATGTTTCCGGCCGGACAAGCCTGCTCCGAGGGGTGTTGGGGGGGCTGCAAACATGGCAATATTTTTGTCAAAGCCATGAACTTTCAGGAGAATCGGAAAGGAGTGAATCTGCGTGAGGAAGAACTTGCCGCCACGGATCTACGGGCACTTTCTCTGGGTCGTGCCGTTTGCCTTTCCTTCGCTCGTTCAGGCAGCGAGTTTTACCCGCTGCGAGCCCAAGGAAATCCAGCGCGACTGTATTCCGGGGAGCACCGGAGGGGCGGGTACGCTGGTCAACAACGACACAATCAATATTTCCAAGGCTGCGGGCGCGGGTAATGCGATTGCATTTAACTGGCCTGTAAGAAACTGCAATGACGCTGCCGGTCAGCTGCGCGGACAGGTCATGGTGATTGTCGACAACTCCAAAAGCGAGGCGACCACCGATGTCGGCAACCTCCGCGCAGGGGTTGTGATGGACTTTTTGGAAAAGTTCGCAAGCAAATCGAATGCTGCAAGTTCGGGAGTTGCCTCGAACGATCCTTCGGCACCGAAGCTCAGCGTGATGAATTACAACGGCCGTTCGGGAACACAGGATACCTCGCAAAAGATTGATGATCTGAATTTCAAGTTCGATCCTGACTATTGTGTTAAAACGACCGATACATTTCCTTCGGCCAACGCATCTTCCCGTTGGGACCAAACATCCGGCGGCAGCAAACTTTCGATTTGCGAATTTTTGCCTTTTGACTCGGGTGCAAACTCTTCCGCTGTCGCGAATATGAAAAATTTTGTTGATTTTGCGACCGATTCGCCGCGCGGCTCAACGGATTTCACTTATTTCTTTAAAGGCAGTCTGAAGGCCTTCGGCGAACTTGCCAATCCGAATAACGTCGGACGAAATGTGGTTGTTGTGACTGACGGCCTGCCGAACGTTCCCAAAAATGTTGCCGGCGCAACCTGTGCGGCAAGTGCGCGTCTTTCGCGTGAGCCGCGAAAAACCGAATTCCTCGTCGACAAGGTTCAGGAATACTGTGTCGACCGACAGGCTCCGGCATCAATCAATGCAGCGCACACCGAGGCCCTGACAACGGCGTTCAGTGAAATCAATGTTCATCATCTTTTGTTTGCTCAGGACGAGCGGGCGTATTTTGATTACGACGACAGCGGATCGCCATCGCTGAATCCGGCAGGATTTTTGATTGAAAACAGTGCCCGCACAGGCAACGGCAAGGTGAAGTTCGGATTCGCAAAAAACAAAACCGATTTGACTGCCGCGTTTGATGACCTGTTGCTGCAGTTCGACAAAAATGCATTGCGCTATGTGAAGGTTGAAGTAACACCCGCCGGTTCAAGCGCACTTCCGCCTTACAATGCGGTTACGCCTTCGGCACCGTTGAGTACGTTTGATATCAAATTTATCGGCCTTAAAACCGGCACCAACGTTGTCAAAGTCACTCCCGTTTATCAGGACGGACGCTCTGCGGATTCGATCACGGTGAACGTCGTTGTCGGCGGGACAACCGACACTGATATGAAATGTTCGGAAGTCGCCGACGGAAAAACAGTCGACGGCGATCAAATCGGATCGACTGACCCTGCAGGCGACGGCTTTTACGCTGAACCGCTGCCGTCGGGGCAATATCGTGATTACCGGAATGCCGATCAAGGCAACCGGCTCGCCGGTGACTTTGGGGTTGTCGGCGTTCCGGAAAACAAACAGGACCTGACCAAGCTCAGACTGCAGGGCGGAACCGGAAATTGCGGCAACGTGGCGGCATCCGCAGAAGGCGACAGGAGCAGCGGAACGCTTGCTGCGGTGTTCGGATTGTTGTGCCTTCCGCTTCTTGTTGTGCGCAGAATCGCCCGCCGCTCGGCTCAACGCTCGGAGACACGCCGGTCATGAAAAACCAACTCAAACATTATTCGAAGAGATTGCTTCTCTCAGCCCTGCTGGGCGGAATGTATGTATCGAATGCTGCCGCACTGGGAGTGAATGCAGAGAATTTTGCTCCCTCGGCCGGACATGCGTCGGCTCTGCTGAATGAAACTCCGCATACGATACCGTTGAAGGCTTGGGTTTACGGATTGACGACGGATTATGTTCTTCGTCCGATTGAACTCGGCGACGGAAAAAATATCCGAGTCGGCGTTGTTGATCACCTGCTGATGAGCCACTTTTCGGCCGGATACGGATTGCTTGGTAATATTGAAGTTTCCGGAGTTCTGCCGGTTGCGCTCTGGAATTCGTATCAAAATCCGCAAAATTATCTTCTTGGCGTCGGCGGAACACGCAGTTTTTTACTTTTCTCGGATCCGCGCTTGGGACTGAAGGTCAAAGCCTTTGACTGGGGAACGTCTTTTGCGGGAACACATTCGGTGGCCGTTGATTTGCGGGTTCCGTTCGGTGCCGAGGCTGCGATGCTTTCCGACGGCACAACCCGCGCGAAATTCAGTTTGCCGAGTTCGCTGTTTTCGACGGCCGGAGAGTGGGAAGTCAGCCTGACCCCCGCAGTGATTTTGTGGAGCGACCGCGAGCGGGTTGTCGGAGATACCGGAATTGCGGGGCAAAGAACCACCTATTTGAGCCGCAGTTGGGCCGCAAGTTGGGAGTCCTCGGTTCAGTGGACCGTCATGGGCACACCCCGATACAAGAATCACCTGAGTCTTGAAGCAGGACTCAAAACAGAATTCAGTCAGGGCTATATTTCTCTCAGCAGTGCCGGCAATCCGTGGGAGTGGGGCGCGGGCGCGCGCTATGTTGCCGATGAGAATATGACGTGGCATGCCTCGGCAGGAAGTGCGTTGGGCCGCGGAGTCGGGTCTCCGCTCCTGCGCCTGATGGCAGGTGTCAGGTACACGTCGGGCGGAGAGAAGGAAGTGACCTCCACCGAAGAAAGTTTCGACTCACGCCAGACTTTGCCGGTGTATTCTGATGTGGATCTTGATCGGATCCTTGCCGACAGCCGCGCCGAAGAAACTCCAAAACAACTGGCAAGCGATGAAAGTCTGCTGCGGCTGATGGTCGGCGATGAGGTTATTGACATCGGTTTTGTGAGATTCAAATTTGCAAGTGCCGAGCTGACTCCCGAAGCACGAAAAACGATTGAAGCTCTGCGCGACAGGCTTAAGATTGAACAGCCGAAATCGATCAGCATCGAAGGTCACACGGATTCCGTGGGTTCACTTGAAATCAACATGGCTTTGTCGAAGAGACGCGCCGATGCTGTGAAAAAGGTTTTGACCGAGCAGGACATTGAGCCTTCGATTGTAACGACCTCCGGAGTTGCCTACCGATATCCGGTCGCGAGCAATGCAACAAAGCAGGGACGGGCTGCGAACCGCCGGATTGAAGTGAGTTTGAACGGCAAGCGTTTCCGAAGAGCCAATCCGTCGCCGCAGGAAATGGTCAAATACAAAGAGTGGATCGCTCCGGGGGGCAAACGTCCGGCACGTGACTGAAGGTGCAGGAGCCCGTGCATTGAGTTGGATAGAGTGAAAAGAATGTCAGCGGAGCAGGCGAGTGTTGGTTAAAGAATTTAAGATTGCAGGTGTGTGCGTGCTGCTGCTTGCCGGCTGTCAGAACAAGCTGCGCATCGGAACGCGGGTTGCGCCCGATCCCCGCACAGCAAGGCCTGCGGCTCCGCAGGATCAGCGCAATCAGGCCGCTTCGGGATTTGATTTGAAAGATGCGATCAGCACGCCAAAATCTGTTCTTATTTTGGCAATCGGTCATGCCGAAGGAACCATCGCTCTGAACGGCACACCGACTCAGGCGTATTACGGACACGGAGATTCCGGACTCAGGAATGTCGGAGTTTTCAGTTGTATTTCGTGCGGCAACAGGTCGCCGGAAGAGGCAGATACCTACTACCTTGAAAATAAAATCAAACCTCAGCGTGTGCGGTTCGAAGATGCGGCGCGGGGAGCGCGTCTGCCGGAGAATCATCCGATGCTTGCGGCGGCGTTTTTTACACTTCTCACCCAGAGCCCGCTGGCAGCAACCGATCGCAAAGGTTTTTTGGACCGCATGTCGACGCTCAAAACCCAAGGAATCAATTTTGAATCACTCGTACAGCTTTCGGTAGATTCATTCCGTGATCCGGATACAAACACGTTCAAGGATGTT
This sequence comes from Pseudomonadota bacterium, assembly GCA_009926615.1. Lineage (GTDB taxonomy): Bacteria > Bdellovibrionota_B > Oligoflexia > Silvanigrellales > Silvanigrellaceae > RFOM01. The sequence continues at coordinate 23,289 of RFOM01000040.1, read as the reverse complement.
GCGCGTTTCAATAACGATGAATCGCGGATTCGCGAGGATCAAAAAAGGCGACTTTCAAAGGTCGAAGACTTTTTGCGCAACCGCGGTACGGAGCTTTACCCGAGGCTCTGAATGTGAATTCTGCTCTCCGGCCGTCCGGCGATTGTTGAATTTAAATCTTCGATATAATTAGTTTTTGATGATTTTCTTCAACAAAGAATTTAACCGTTTTCAGGTTTTTGCCGAAACGTCCCGAACATGGGCTGTTTTGGAAGGGCACGATGAGGTTTTTACTGAATTTTGCGTTGGCAGTTGTTCTGCTTCAGACGGGCTGCAATCCTGAAGGCATTGAGTCCGAGTACCTGAAGGCGAAAAGGGCCGGCGCGAAAAAATCCGGATCTTCCGACGCGCAAGTCTCATCGGCGGAACCGGCTGCTGCGCAAAAAAACAGTCCGGCTGAGAAGCCCGAAGCAGAGGCGTCCGATGAGAAAAAGGCGGATCGCCCGCCGACAAAATTGTCTGCCCCGCCGCAGGCCTCTGCGGTCATAAAGAACGCAGGAGCAGAAGACAAAGTTGTTGTTACCGGTGAGGTTCTTCCGGCAAAACTCACACGCAGCACAAAGGCCACGGCGACATTTTCGGTTTCCAATCCCCAAGAACAAATGCAGGGGCTGTTCGGGACCTTTACCCTGCAGGGCGAAAAGGTTTGTGCGCAGGACATTGCCGGCAGTCCTCCGGAACAGCGGTGTACCTCGGAACGCGAGATGTTTCAGCGGCGGGTCGATGTGACCGACGGGTCGACTTTTGCTAAGGGAAAGACTTCGCGCTCGTATCCTTTCGATGTTCCGAACGTCGTTTTTCAGAACGGCAAAGTTGAAATTTGCTTCAACGCTTTTACCGACCGCGAAAGAAAAAATCCGGCTTCGGCGGATATCTGCTGGGAAGCAGAGATAAAGTAGTATTTGCGGTCCCTTCGGCCGCGCATAATATTTCCAATTGAATTTTTTGAGGATGTTAAAGATATTTTGTTTTTTGCCGATCTCAAATGGAGCTGTTTTTGAGAGGCGGAAACTATGAACACATTTGCAAAGTTCTACCTGCTGGCTTTTGTCCTGCCGGTCGCGTGCAGCACGGACGCTATTCCCGTTGATCCCGCAAAAAGCGGTAAAGGCTCCAAAAACAGTGCTATATCCGATGGGAGCAACGGGGAAGCGGAGAGCCAAGTTGCTTCGGCGTCCGGTTCCGGCATGAACAAGCAAAAAGTTTCCGAGGGCAACCTGCCCGATCCGGCAGCTCAGAACCTTGAGAGACCCAAAATGCAGGCTCCAGTTGATCCCGCTGTAGCGAAGCCTGCGGCTGGCAATCCCGCTGCGCCCGCTCTGCCAAAAGCGGGCCTGAATATTCCCGTCAACAATGGCAAGGTGGTCGTATCTCCGATTGTCAGACCGATGAGTCTGGTCAAAGGCGGGAAGGCTGAAGCGACCTTCCTTGTCTCAGTTCCCGATCAGGAGGCGCAGGGATTGTTCGGAACGTTCGTTTTGAAGGGTGAGACGTGTACGCTTTTCTGCGGATTTCCCGGCACTGCCGGCACGCCTTTCGAACAAAAGATTAATGTTGAATCGTTGTCAGTGTTCCCGAAGGGAACGACGACTGTCTTTTTTTCATTTGATGTTCCGAATGCTATTTTTAAACAAGCCACACTGAATATTTGTTTCAAGGCATTCTCAGACAACGATCGCAAAAATGCCGTCTCTGATGACATTTGCTGGGATGCAAATGTAAAATAAATTTACTGCCGGACGATTTTATGCTGCCGAGCATGTGTCTTACTTGCGCTGTGCGCGCGCGATTCTTTGCGTTGCTTCGTGTCTGCTGACATTGAGCAGCTGCGCCACCGTCCTTTGACTTGGACTTTTTTCGGACGTGTACATTTTAAGGCGGTGCAGGACGTGATCAAAAACAGTGTCGATCATCCGTTCAAACTGACACGGAAATTTTGGATTCAGAATGTCGTCAAAGCCCTCGGGCAAACCTTCGGTGGAATAGGCTTCCGGTGAGGTCGGGTCCTTTTCATCCGGTTGAGATGTTTTTTTAACGTAACGGTTTGGCAGGTGCTCAATGGTAATGACCCCGTCAGTCGCATCGACGCTCATTGCCTGAAGCGTTTGCCAAAGTTCGCGGACATTTCCTTTGGACCACGGCAAATCCAAAAGCACTGCGGCACAGCTCGAAGACAGCCGGTATTCGTTTTCATCAAGAGAAAGAGATTCATTCAGGCGCGCCAAAAGTGATTCGATGATCTCCTGACGTTCGGCCGTTGTTCGGGCACGCAGGGGCGGCAGCGAAATTTCGTATCCGCGCAGACGGGTCAGCAGGTCGCCGCGAAATTCGCCTTTATCCGCAAGTGCGTCCAAGGGTTCATTGGTCGCCGCAATGACTCTGACGTTGACCTTTTTTGTCCGCGTGCTGCCGACGGGCCGAACTTCGCCGTTTTCCAGCGCCCTCAGAAGTGAGGCTTGCGCAGACGCGCTTAACCTTGCCACTTCATCAAGAAAGAGCCAGCCGCCGTCTGCCGCTTCGTAGAGACCGATTTTTGAGTGAGTTGCGCCGGTAAATGCGCCCTTTTCGTAACCGAAAATTTCGGCTTCCACGACCGTCGGAGCAAGCGCTGCGCAGTTCACCGACACAAACGGGGTTCCCTGCGGAAGCTGGAGCTGAAGAATTTCGGCAACCATTTCTTTTCCGGTGCCGCTTTCGCCGGTGACGAGCAAACTGCGCACTGCGGAATTGCGCAGCCGCATCAGCCGCTGATGAACTTCGCGCAGCGATCGTCCGCTGACGTGTGTCGGCAGGAGCTGCCGCTGCCTGACATCCTGATCGCGGCTCAGCCGGCTTCCCTGCAAAAGACGCGCAACGCGAAAAGTCATCTCCGATTCATCAAGACCTTTGGACAAAAAATCGTTCGCCCCCGAACGGATGCAGTCCATGATGACGTCCGAAGTGCTCAGCGCCGACATCATGATCACGGTTCCGTCGTAACCGCTGGAACGAATCTCCTGAAGGATGTCGAGTCCGCGGGTTGCACTGCCTCCAAAACTCAAATCAAGAAGAATTGCCGTCGGCCTGCAACGGGAAAATTCATGTCTGAACTCTTCGGCCGAGCGTGTCGAAGCGTAGCTCACATGAGCGACGTGGGGTGAAGACCGAAAGGCAACCGAGCACCGGTGAAGAAACAAAGCGTCGTCATCAAGGTGCAAAAGAGTAATCATTGCCGGAGTTCGCCTTTCACGTTCAGAACATACTCAATGACAGGTTCGAGTTGGGAGTAGGCATGCATGAGCTGGCCTGCAATCAGTTCGCACGGGGGCTCTGATCCGTCGCTGGGCTGAAGAAGCTCTGCAGCCCAGCGCACGGACAAAAGAGCAGACTTCAGGTCATGTCTTTGCTGAGGGGAAAGAGAAAAAGGAGCTTGTCCTGTGTCAGCGTCTTGAGGAACGTTTGTCATGATTATTTTCTTCTTCAATGCGGAGAGCATCGGCTTCTGCGGCCCGCAACGTTCGTGTGTTTACAATCGGACGTGCATCTGCGCTGAGCCCGAAAAGTGTCAATTGAGCAGGACTGATGCCTCTTTGTGACACAGGCCGGCCGCTTCTGGCCATCCGTAATGCATCATCGAGTCCGTGACAACTCACGCAGCGGGTCGAATTCACCGAGGTGCGTTCGGGGTCGGACGTTTTTTCGCCCAGCGAAAGCAGATCCTGCAGCGGAATGTCACTGGCCAAAGGGGTCAGCTCGTGGTCGACGTTGAGCAGCTGCGCGCGTTGTTCAAGCTGAATCGACTGTTCGTCGGCGACTTTGACAATCTTTTGAGCATTCATCAGTTGAGGTGACAGCGTCATGGTGTTGGCCACCCGATCCCATTGCGCAGAAACAGTTTGAAGAGGGCTTGGAACAATCTTTTCGCCCTGTCTGTCCCAACGCAAAAATCGTTGCGAGGTTGCAAGCCCCTCGGTGATGTGGGCACGTATGCGAATGAGGTTTCGCTCGGTGGCATATTTGCCGAAAAAGGAATTGAGTGCATTAGCTGAAGCCTGCAGCGCCGGATGAGCCGATCCCGCAGGATTCAGCGGAACAGAGGTCAAACCCTGAGTCAGCGGAACTGACTGGCGAACTGTTGTCCATGCCTGTGAGGGCAGCGATTTTTTCTGAATCAACTCTTCGGTTCTCAGGGCGCGGTTCCATTCCGCCAGAACCGACCGTCGGCCTTTTGAGGTGTCATGGAGGTCACGAAGCTGTCGCGCATAAGGAAGAATCTTGTTGTCTGTTCGGATGACGATGGATTCGGAGTCCATGCTCTTGGTCATGATCTCTTCGAGCCACTTGTTTGCCGGCGCGGGCAGTGCTGCCGTACTGAGGTCGAATGTCAGCATAAAAGCATGATCAAGAGTGTGCAGAAAGTCACTGCGGCCCAGTCGTGGACTGGTGCACCACGGCTGAAGAGTAACATGCAGCTGAACTCTTTGCGCAAAGTCCGTTTCCCTTTGCAGGGCAAGGGTCTGCCATGCGGCCACGCTGCCCGGAAGATCAACTTCGTAAGGAGCAAGACGGGCTGCCGAGATTCGCCATGCATCGGCCGAGCGGGCACATTCGGGATTGGACAATGTCAGCTGTCTTTTTTTTTCGTCCGAATCAGTCTCACTGAATGCCTGCGAGAGGATGTTTGTCCATCCGGCAGCAGAAAACCCGACTGCGGACGCTGCAGGTAAACGATTCAGGTCCGCTGCGGTGGCCGGTATCGGCCAGAAGGGAATCAAAGATTCGGCCTGCGCTTCCGCGGCAGCGCTCAGTGCGCTTCCGGCCTGACCTGCCGATGTTGCGGCGGAGTCGTTGAACAAACGGGGTTTGCATGCTGCCGCTGAGGCCGCAAGAATCAAATACGCGACCGGCAAAAGTTTTGTGCCGGAAACAGAATTACGGTTTTTCGAAGGTTCGGTGCTGCGCATAAAAACACCCGTGATTGTGAGGAATAAACGCTCCCCAAGCGAACATTGTGGACTGTCCGTCAGTCCAATGCAATGCGCCAAAACCGTCGGGGTTGGTGGAAGTCAGGTTTGACATCAGGTTTATGTTGTGTGTCCCAGCATTCTTCACTTCCGGAGGGGGACCAGTGCGGGGCCAGAAACCAGTCTTCCCCGCCCAGACTCAGGCATGCCTGAACGCGCAGCTCATTTTCGTGAATCAGCGGCCGGAGCAGGCTAAAAGGCAGATCGGTACCAAAACGGTCGGGCTCAAGTGTCATTTCAAGGACCGGCCAGAGGTCCTTTGCCGGCGTCATGTGCGCCGTTTTGCGTTGTCGGGGTGCATCGAACGCAAGGGCGACCCAATGGCCTTCGGGTGTCATTTCAAATTCGAAATATTCACCTGAACCGGCGCTTCCGTGAGCAATGAAAAGCTCGCTGACACTGAATGTCCACAGATGGTCAAGGAAGTCGGGTGCGGACGGAGGTTTGAGCGGGAAGTGCAAGGACCAGTCCTGATCCTCCCGTTCCGTTTTCATCCGGATTGTTTCCCAGCGCAAAAACGGCCGGTCAGGATTTTGGTTTGCGTCCGAAAGGCTCATGAGCTGCAAAAGCCGAACCTGAACGTCGGGCTGACCGAGGTTTGGTTTGCGGAAATAATGCTGGAAGGGAGACTGCATAAGCAGTCGCGGATAGCCGGTTTCTTTTTCCGGTTGCGTGCCGCCGTCGGGATGCCAGAGCAAACCGACCCAGTGTGATTTGTCTTTTTTGAGACTTGGTCCGAGTCTGTCCAGAGCACAGTCTGCAAAAGTTTTTTGATCAAATAATCCAATCGGCTGAACTTCAAGTTCAAGGTCGGCATGTTGCAGCGACATTGCACGTTCACGCATGTAGGCTGCGAGGCCGAGCATATCCTTGGCGGTGGTTCCGCCAAGGTTCCAGACAAAGTTTGCATGAAACTGGCTGACTTCCGAGCGTCCCAAGCGTGCACCTTTCAGACCGCATTCATCAAAAACCTGACCGCTCGGGCGACCGACGCTGTAATTGTTTTTGAATGTTGAACCGCAGCTCGGAAAGTCGAAATGATGTTTGCGATGCCGGTCGGCCTCGCAGGTTTGCATCATGTTCAACAGCACGTTCCTCTCGGCCGTTTCGGGCAGACGAAGCCTGACTGCCACGACAATTTCGGGTTCATCCATCAGCAGAGTTTTTTTGTAGCCGTAAAAGACATCTTTTCCGCTGTGGATGCGCAGCCTGCCGCGCACGTCGATGGTAAAAATCTGCTCGGCAATCTGGGAAATCTCACCGCCGTAGCAGCGCGCATTCATGCGGACTGTTGCGCCCAGCTGCCCCGGCATCCGGTACATCCACGCAGCCCCCGACCGGCCTGCGTCCAAGCAAATTTCGGCAATTTCCGTGTTGCTCACACCGGATTCGGCGAACAGCGTATCTGCCGTTTCCCAATACGCATTCGTCAGCTTGGAAAGGGTAATGACAATTCCGCTGAACGGACCGTCAGCAAGTAACGAATTACTGCCGGACCCGAAAACGGCAATCGGCAGTTTTCGGCTTTGAGCCCACTGAAGGCATTCGAGAAGTTCGGCCCATGAGCGCGGTTCTGCAAAATACTCCGCGTGACCGCCGATCCCGTAATAGGTTATTGCGGCAACCGACTGGCCGTATGTGACGCACGCAGGGGTTGTGTCGTGAATCATCCGATGACCTCGGAAACCTCTTCCTCGTTGCAGTAGCGGGGGCCGACCGAGGAGCAAATGACAGCATTAATTGCTTTGGCAATTTCCGCAGGCGTCCAGCCCAAATCATGCAACTCGCCCGAAATCTCCCTAAAGAGAGTTTCGGTGCGCTGTTCCATGACAGATGCGTGCGCAATGTGATCGGGATCGGCGAATCGCTTGTGCAAATCGCTGACAGCCCATGTTTCGGCGGGCAAATGCCCCAGTCGTGTTTCGATTTCCTTAAGTTCGAGCGCTTTTTGATGAATTGATTCGGGGACTGTTTTGTCGCCGATGACCGGAGCCGGCGGATTCGAATGTTCATTTTTCATGGTCATGGTTTTGTGTTCTCCGATGTGCTGCCGTGCGAAGAATCGTCGTTCTCCGGAGCCAGCCCGTAGCGGTTGAGATCGTCCTGCGACATGTACTGCGTAAAAAAGCGGAGCGCGTTTGCACGGGAGACACGAATACGGAAGCGTGCAACTTCGTCCGTCCACTCGGTCGACAGCACTCTTGCGTGTGCATAAATACTGCCCATCAGTGCTGAGTCGTCGTATGCAACCTGCAGCGATATTTCAAGCATGTTGCGGCTAAAGTGCTCGACCAGCGCATCACGGACTTTGCGGATGTCGTCCGGTTGCTGTGCGCTGACACAAACTGCATTTTTGTAGGCACGCGCAAGAATTTTTGCCAGCCTCGGTTCGCCCTTCAGGGCATCGGTCTTGTTGAAAACATACATCCGCTCGACATCCGATGCTCCGACTTCTTTGAGTACTTCATCGGTCACGCGGATGTGGTCTTTATAGCGCGGATGGCTGACGTCGACGACATGAATCAGCAGGTCGGCACGGGCAGCTTCCTGAAGAGTCGAGCGAAAGCTTGCAACAAGGCCGTGAGGGATATTTCTGATAAATCCGACAGTGTCGGTCACAAGCACGCGGGGGTTGTGTGAACCTTTGAGTGTGCGGACGGCCGAATCCAGAGTCTCGAACAGAGCGTCTTTGGCAGAAAGATGGCTGTCGGTCAGCGCGTTCATCAGCGTCGTTTTGCCGGCGTTGGTGTAGCCGACAAGTACGACGGTGAATTCTTCCGCCCGCAGTTTCCGCTGCGTACTCCGCTCGGTCTGAATTCTTTCCAGATCCTTGCGCAGTGAGGCGATCTTCTCGCGAATTCTGCGCTTGTCGAGCTCCAGCTGGGTTTCGCCTGCGCCCTTGACGCGGGTTCCTCCGGAACCTCCGCCGCGCTGCCTCTCGAATGCGATCCATGAGTTTGATATACGCGGAGCAAGATATTCGAGGTGAGCAATTTCAACCTGAGTTTTGGCTTCACGTGTTTTCGCGTTTTTGCGGAAGATCTGCAGAATGACACCGGCACGGTCGAGAATCGGCCGTTCAATGATTTGCTCCAGATTTCGCACCTGAGAGGGAGACAGCTCCTGATCAAAAACAACGTAGTCGATTTTGAGTTCTTTGGCGGCAGCGCGAAGCTCTTCGGCCTTGCCCGTACCGATGAGGGTCGCCGGAACTATCCGCGAGCGCTTTTGAACCGTCACACCGGCAGGTTCGTCGCCCAGCGAGCGCACAAGGCTCCCCAGTTCGACCAGACTTTCCTGAATCTGCTGCGGATCGTCGTCGATCAGTTCGAGACTCACCAGATACACGTTCATGCCGCCTTGGGAGCGCTGTTCGAGCTGGATGCGGGCCTGCTCGAGAGCTATCGAACGTTCAACTTCCGAAAGCTGCGACAAATCGTCCGTGCGCAGGTTGATGGACTTTGCATCGGGAATGAGTTTGTAGCTCAAGTCAGCTCCCCGATGAATGATTTGATGTCAAAGAGTTCTTCCGCGCAAAGGCTGTGCGCAACCCCTTTGTAGGTTTTTGCGGTCACTTTTGTGAACCCCAGATGCTGCAGAATATCGAGTGTCTCGAAGTGCTGGGCGGGAAAAACAACCTGATCGTTCAGGCCGTGAGCAAGAAACACCGGCAGTTTTTTGCGGCCTTCATGCGGCAGCCGGAGTTTGTGGGATTGACCGAGATAACCGCTGAGCGCAACGACTCCGGCAAGGTCGTGCGGGAGCATGATTGCGCTGTAAAGCGAAACAAACGCACCCTGCGAAAAGCCGAACATCAGGCATTTTGACCACGGGATTCCCAACTGTGCCTGCACCGTCTCCATCGTATTTCTGACTTTTTCGTACGAAGAGCGGAGCTGCGGGTGCGGATTCCCGAAAAGTTCGTACCATTGCGCACCGTCAGCCTGAAAAGGCAAAGCCTCCGGTGCCTGCAGGACAATCCACAGGGTGTCGGGCAGGACAAGTTCCGAGGCGAGGTCCGCAAAATTACGCGCGTTGTCGCCAAAACCATGCAGGGCAAAAATAACCTGCTTCGGAGTCTTGGATGTCTGGTGAACAACACATTCGAGGGGAATATTCATTTGCCGCTCTGTACCTTCAAAAGTACAGCGCAGGGTGTTGGAAGGCGATTGATGCGGCAAGGCAAAACTCCTCAAAAAGGCAAAACAATCACCGCTCCGGTGGGTGGCTTTGACGGCCCCTCTGCTTTGCCGGCCCATAATACGTTAAAATCAGATGAGAACAAAACTCCGGAGTCCTCATGCTGAGAGTCCTCGCCTTTCTGGTGTGCCGCATATTCTTTCGAAGAATATCCGTCTCGGGGACGCCCTACGTCGGGCCGAGTGCGATTTGGGCCTCGAATCATCAGAGCGGAATTGTTGATCCGGCGCTGATGCTCGGCCTCGCTCCGGTGCCTTTGCGGCCGGTGTCCAAACACACACTTTTTGCGCATCCGGTGATGGGACCCTTGCTCAAGCTGGCGCAGGCCATTCCGGTGCGCCGGAATCAGGATATGATGATTGAAGCCATGGCCCACAAGCAGGCTCTCGAACGGGGAGTGAGTGAAAAGGAATGGCGTGCTTCGGCCAACAGTGAGGCTTTTCAGGCAGTTGCCGACTCCCTGCTCAAAGGCGACCGGATACTGATTTTTCCCGAGGGCATCAGTCACGACCTGCCATATTTGCAAAAACTGAAGACCGGAATTGCACGAATGGCCCTGCAGGCGATGGCTCACGCGAAGAAATCGGACTTCGGAGTGGTTCTGCAGCCGGTGGCCATCGACTATTTCGAGAAGGACGAATACCGGTCCGACATTTCATTGCACTATTGTGAGCCAATCGCAGTGACCAGCAGTGAGACTTCGGTTGATGATTTAATGTCCGCGCTCGAGACATCACTGCTGGATGCGCTTGCACAATTTTCCAGCTGGGACGAAAAACGCAACTGGCTTTTCCTCTTTGAAATTGCATACGGCAGAGTTCCGCAGAGTGCCCGTGAATTCCGCATGTTTGTCGATGCCTACAGGCCGGAGTTCAACGCGGACCCTGTTTTTCTGGCGCGCGTGCAAACGATGCGACGGATGCTCCTTGCGATGAACATAACGCCCTCGCAAATCATTTGGGGTGAATCACACGAAAAGAAACGTTCGTTTTTCAAAATGATCCTCACCCAAGGACTCTTTTATTGGCTGATTGCCGCTCCGGTTGAGTATTTGAGCTTTTTTGTGTGGTTCATTCCCCAACGGCTCGCAGGTTTTTTGGCCGACATCAGCACGCGCGACCGCGATGTTGTTGCGACCATGAAGATCGGCCACGGACTTTACGTTTTTCTGATTTGGATTTGTCTCGGCACACTGGCCGTTCAAAAGATGCTTCTGATGATATGGCCGCAGCTGGACCAAAATCTGGGACTCGTTATCGGGTTTTTGTCCGGACCCGCAATTCTGTTTTTGGGTCTCTTGTCGAGCGAGCGTATCGACCATTTCCCCGGATACTGGCGGCTGGCCAAATTGCGGTTGTTCTTTCCGCGCGGATGGCGCGAGGTGATTGGGGAGTGGCGGCAACTGAGCGAGGCAGTCCTCGGAAAGATCGACAAGGTCAACCGGCAGACCATCGAAAACGAGAAGGCGGAACGCATCAAATATGGAAATCTGGCAAAACGGGTTGAACGGCCGGCATGAATTCGTAACGGATATTTTTAAGTTTAAATTTCGCGGATCGACCGGTGAAAGGTAAAAGCAGTGGCAAAAAAGAACAGCGGGCATTCTGAAGCGCGATCTTCGGCAGGGGGTCAGCAGCGCAGCCGGCAAAAGGCAGCGTCCGACAACCCCTTCAGCAGGTACATGAAAAAAAATTACGTCGAGCACTTCAGGCGTGTCATGTCGTGGAGACGTGCCGCCAAATGGGTCTTGCTGACTTATCCGCTGCTGTCATCCGTCCTGTTTGCTGCCCCGAGCATAATTTTTATGTTTGTCATCGAGCGGCTTTATGCAGCTAAACCGGAATGGTTCTCGAATGTTCTTTCGCCCGAATCGCAATCGTTCGTGATGCCGGTGATTTACAGTGTGATTGCAGCTTCGACGATGTTCGGACTCGTCACCGGAATTGTCCTCGGTGTCTCGCGCTCGCGTCTTCTGACATTCGAGGCAGAACGCACCGAGCTTGCTGTCAGACAAAATTATTTTTTGAGGCGCATTGCCCGCGGACAGACAGGGCGCCGCAGTCGTTCTTCCGAATCATACTGATCCAAGACCATCTCTGAATCTCACCATTTTGAGAGAATCGCCGCTTGCGATTTTTTTTCGTTCCATTTTAATGGCAAACCAAATCATTGCCGGAGGAATTAATGAAAGGCTTGTTGCGTTTTTCAGCTATTTTAAGTGTTTTGTCGGTTTGTGCTGCCCTTGATTCGAATATTTACGCTGCACCGGAAAAGGAATTGCTGCAGCCCCTTTTTGCAATTGAGGGACGGAACTTTTCGTCGTCAGACCTGACAGTCTCCGAACAGAACCGACTGCATGAACTTAAAACCAATTACTACAAAGCCGTCGAGGGCATTGCGCGGCAGCGGTTTGTTGAACTTAAAACGCTTCCGCACAAGTCACTCAACAGCAAAGAAAAGCCTTTTGCTGCGGAAGAAAAATGGCTCGCGCAGTCATATGAGCCTGTGAGTTCCGAAATTGACAAGGCGCTCGAGTCCTTCAAGGATGAAAAGCAGCTTCAGCAATTGCCGGTGGCCGAGCGCGGCAAAGTTATTTCCAGATACCTTGTTTCGCAAAAGAGGGCGAAAGTTTTGACTGATGTGACAGACAAGGCGATTGGCAGCGGGGTCATCAGGCTGGCACTTGCTCGGCCTCAGGCGCCTGTCGCCGAGATATCAAAAAGCACGCAGCCTGTTCTGGGTAACGCTGCCGGCGCTGTCAGGGTTGTGGAATTTACCGATTTTCAGTGTCCTTATTGCAAGAAATTTGCCGATACCGGCGCGCAGGTTCTGAAAAAATACGGTTCAAAGGTTGTCTGGGAAGTCCGGCATTTCCCTTTGAGTTTTCACAAACAGGCACGCGCTGCCGCTGCATCCGTATACTGTGCGGCTCTGCAGGGAAAACTGGCCGAAGCAAAAAAATGGGTTTTTGATGCACAGGACAAGCTGGCCGAAGAAAAAGTTTTCATACAAATGGCTGAGAGTCTTGCTCTGGAAAAAAGTAAATTTGAAAAATGCCGGACAGACGAAAGCACAGTCAAAGTTATTGAGGCAGATTTGAAGGAAGGTGAAAGGATCGGTGTTGCCGGAACACCCTCGGTGTTTGTCAACGGACAAAAATTCGAGGGCGATCCGTCGTCTCTTGAAGCTTGGGACGAGGCATTGAAATCGGCTCAAATTAAGTAATTTCATCTCTTGTAAGGAAATCGAGCGGCTCCTCGTGACCGGGGTGAAAGGTCGGGAGGCGCAGGATGATTTTATATTCTTCAATGCCTGAAGCCCGTGTTGAATTTGTCTGAATATATGTGTTGTTTCTTGCAAGTATTTTTTGCATGCAGAGCCATTCGCCGTCTTGGAGCAGACTGACAGTTGATAAATACTTTTCGTCTGCATCCGCTGCCGGAGACATTTGAACAGGACTTTTCAAAATAATATCGACGAAATCGGGTTCGGCAGTCAGTTGGATGTAAACTCCTGCGTCCGGCATGTTGCGGTTTTGCAGGCGTGAAACGGCCTGTCCGATACGCAAAGCCAAAATAAACAGGCAGTAAGAAATTTCGTACGGATTGCCGCTGATGAACCGGTCGTCGCATTTTGTGTCCGACAGATTGAAAGGAACTTTAAGTTCACCAAGCCTGTGCCGGAGTGCAATCACTGCGAGGTCCACGACGGACTGAAGCGATGCCGGCTCGGTTGATTCGCCGTTCCGGAAAGTGCTGCCCGATGGATCAGGCCCGACGAGAACCCCGTCCCGTTTCAGACTTCGGGTCGAGAGTTGCATGTTGATTGCGAGCCGTTTGAGTAGTTTCAGGTCGGGCTTTTCTTTCGAAAGCAGTTCAACAAATTGATGACTCTTTGCACTGAGGATCTCGTTGAGCATGACGAATTCAAGGTTGGTGTCGAGACAATGAGTCTTGGCGGAGGCCGATGCGGTCATCGGGTTAGGAGAGTGCATCATCCCAAACATTCCTTTTGACGCAGATTACTGCAAATAGAGTAAGTTTCCTTCTATTTGGCAGGCTGCAGTCATTGAGGCAAGAAAGGGCAGATGATTCTTCCGCACAAGGAAGATTTGCGTTCGCCGGCGCGTTCAGATTTCCACTTCGGTCGTTGAATTCCAGCAGCCTGCAAGGAGTTTTTCCAACTCTTTGAGGTGCAGTTTCTCAAGACCGACTGCCGGACTCGCCCGCTCTGAGCGGCCGATGTAGCCCAGCAGCGAACCTTTGGCTCCGGTCTTCGTCAGAACTTTTTGAATCTTTGGCATAATGAACGTTGCTGCACCCATATTGGCAGGCTCTTCCTGTACCCAAAAGTGATGTTTGGCCTTTGAGTAAAGTTTGAGCGCGGCTTCAACTTGCTTGTGCGGGAAGGGATGCAGCTGCTCGACGCGAACCACGGCGGTCGACTTTGCTCCCTCCCTGTGCTCGGGCTTGTCTGCGCTGTCCAGCAGGTCATGCGCAATTTTGCCGGTGCAAAACAACACGCGGGTGACTTTGTCCGGCGAGATTTCGCTTCGCGGATCAACAATGACCTCTTCAAACGATCCTTTGGCGAGTTCTTCGAAGCTGGCTGTTGCGCGCGGGTTGCGCAGGAAGCTTTTGGGAGTCATCACGACAAGCGGCTTGCGGAAATCCCGCAGCACCTGACGTCGCAGGGCATGGAAAAGTTGCTTGACATTGCTGAAGTGGCAGACCTGCATGTTGCCCTGTGCGGCAAGTTGCAGGAAGCGCTCTGATCTTGCGCTCGAATGTTCGGGCCCCTGTCCTTCGTAACCGTGCGGGAGCAAAAGCACGAGGCCCTGAGTTTGTCCCCACTTGCTTTCGCCTGATGCGATGAATTGATCGATGATCACCTGAGCACCGTTGGCGAAATCACCGAATTGGGCTTCCCAGAGGACCAGAGCCTTGCTGTGCTGTGTTGCGTATCCGTACTCAAATCCCATGGCAGCCGTCTCAGACAGCAGGCTGTCCCAAATTTCGATGCGCGCTTCGTTTTGCCGGCAGTTTTCGAGCGAGGTGAAATGACGACCGGTTTCGGCATCGGTCAGTGTTCCGTGGCGATGGCTGAAGGTTCCCCGACGCGCATCCTGCCCCGCGAGCCTCACACTGTAGCCTTCATTGAGCAGAGATGCGTAGGCGAGAAGCTCGCCCATTCCCCAGTCGATGCGCTTTTTGCCGCTGACCATATCCTGCCGTTCACCAAGAATGATGCGCGCCAGTTTGGCGTTGGGGGTGAATGACTCAGGCACCGCAACAAGCTTTTGGCCAAGTTCCGTGAGAACTGAAATGTCGACCTGCGTATTGCAGGGCTTGAGCATCTCTTCGCTGCCGACATGATTGCGCAGCTCATCGAAGCCGCGGTGAGGTTTGTTTTCGGCGAGTTTGATGTTTTCATTTTTAACACGGTCGTAGGCGGCATTCATGGATGCTTTGAGGTCAGCGTAAATCTTTTGCAGGGCCTCGGCGGTGAAAGCCTCTCCCAATCCGCGGCCTCCGAGAGTCTGTGCATACAATTCGTACGGGGAAGGTTTGGCATCAACGCGTTTGTAAAGCACGGGCTGGGTGAAACGCGGTTCGTCGGTTTCGTTGTGGCCATGTCTTCTGAAGCAAACAATTTCGATAATCACGTCTTTGTTGAAGCGCTGGCGGTATTGGGTTGCGACTTTCAGCACTCCCGAAACGGCATCGACATCATCACCGTTGACATGAAGGATAGGCGCCTGAACGGTTTTTCCGATATCGGCAACTGTCAGTCCCGAGCGTCCGTCTTTGGGGTTGGTTGTGAAACCGACCTGATTGTTTGCAATGATGTGAATGGTTCCGCCGACCGAGTAACCGTCGAGCGTCATCATCTGCAAAGTTTCATAAACTACGCCCTGACCGGCAAATGCGGCATCGCCGTGGAGAACGACGGGAATCACTGCCTGACGGTCGCCGTTGTGATGCCGGATTTGTTTTGCGCGGGCCTCACCCATGACGATGCAGTCGACAAATTCGAGATGGCTCGGATTGAACGACAGTGAAACACGAATGTCGTGACCGCTGCGCGACTTTCGCGCGGCTTCGTGTCCGCCGTGATATTTTACATCGCCGTCGCCGCGCAGCCCGTCGTGAGGATACCCCTCGAATTCTGCAAAGAGTTGTTCAAGCGGCTTATGGATACAGTTGACAAGAATATTGAGCCGTCCGCGGTGAGCCATTCCGACGGCAAACTCTTTGGCTCCCAAAGAAGCACCGGTGTCAAAGACCGTTTCAAGCGCGGGAATTTGCGCGTCCGCACCCTCAATCGAAAATCTTTTTTTGCCTATGAATTTGGTCGCGATTGTTTTTTCAAGAGCATCGGCACGTGCAAGTTCGGTGTAAAGTGCAAGCTGGGTTTCGGCGGAAGCCGGCTGCGCAATTTCGGCGAGTTTCCCGTAAAAAAAGTTTCGCTCGTCCGGATTTGCAAGATGCTGAACTTCGACGGCGACCGTGCCGCAGAACATCCGGTTGAGTTCCGAAATCAGCAGTCCTGCAGAACAGGGAGGAATGCCCATGTGCACGCCCGCTGCGGTTGTCCTTGAGAGGTCCGCTGCCGAAAGTCCGTAGGTTTCGGTTGAAAGCGAAGGATGCGATGGGATTTCGGTACCAAGCGGGTTGAGATTGGCCTGCAGATGGCCGAACGTGCAGAATGCGTGAACGAGCTGTGCAACTTTGTTTTCGAAGGTCAGCTGGTCGGCCGGCACCGCCGCAGCCTGTGCTGAACCGTTGGTGTATTCAGCGGCGTGTCCGTTGCCGTTACCGTTGGTGTAACCGGCCGCGTGACCGTTGCCTTCTTCGGGGCGGAGTCTGACCGCTGTTTCAAAACCCTCATGAAAGCCTTCAAAGTAAGCACGCCAGCCTTCACTCACGGACATCGGATTTTCACGGTATTTAAGAAACATCTCTTCCACGAATGCTGCATTCGCTTGAAAAATGGCCGAAAAGTTTTCGTTCACCATGATTTCCTCCGCCCGTTCTCAACCGCACTTCTGCGGGTTTGGTCTGTTTTTTTAATGCCGCTGTTCTTCGTGCGGCCGGTAAAGTCCTTCAAAAAATCAATCCTCTGCATACAAGGCTGAACTCGATGCTTCATAACTCAGAAGGTTGACATGCCGGCACCACTTGAGAAGAGCCTCGAATTGAACATCGGGATCTTCGAACGGCAACATCATGACAATCTGTTCAAGAGCAATGCTCTTTTCCAGTCCTTCGTTCTGTGTTCCTTTAACAAGCTCGTAGATGGATGCAACCAGCGGCAGATTCAGGCAGGCATCGCGCAAAATTGCACGTCTTATAAGCGGATCTTGCTCTTCTGCGAACGTACGGCCCTTTTCGGTCAGCACAAGCCGCGTGCCGGGGGTGAACAGAAGCCCAAGAAGCTCTCCCGATGCTACAGCCGGAAGCACATGGTCGACACTCTGGCCCATGTCGTCGGCCAAGTCGTACAGGTCCATGCCGATTTCTTCCTCGGCAAGGCGGGTCAGGAGACCCTCGACGAGCACAAGGCTTGTGTTGATGAGCGGTTTGACCCTGCGCACCCGTTCGCCGCCTTCCGAAGCCGAGGTCCCTGAAGCAACAGCACCGGCCGGCCGGCCCTCGGTTTGTAATTTGCCTCCTGCGCTCTGCGCTGATTGGGCATCGGACGGCGGATGGTGGTGATCGTCCTCGTGTTCGGAGAGCATCCGGCCAAGCTGAAGTTCGCCGAAAATCCGCCCGAGTTCGTCTTCCAGCCGGCGGAATTCCTCTGAATTCGGATTGCGCGGGCGCGGGAGATTGATCTCAAAAGTGCGGTAAATCATCCCCGGATTGCTCTGCAGAATGACGACCCGATCAGCGAGCTGCATGGCTTCGTCAAGGCTGTGGGTCACGAAGACCGTGCTGCGGATTTTGCGATCGGGCTGCATCCACAGTCGGCCGATTTCGGCTCGGAGGGATTCGCTCGTCAAGGGATCAAGCGCACTGAAGGGCTCATCCAGAAAAAGAACCATAGGTTCACCGACCATTGCCCGTGCAAGCGAAACCCGTTGTTTCATTCCGCCGCTCAGCTCACGCGGATACACGCCTTCGTAGGCACCAAGACCGACGAGTTCAAGAATTGCATCGATCCGCGCATTTCGCTCTGATTTGGGCAGCTGGCGTATCGATAATTCGATATTTTCTTTGACTGTCAACCATGGAAACAACGCAAAACTTTGAAAGACGAACGAAAGCAGCTGGTCTTCGGGATCCTCGGGCTCGGCAAATGTGACTGTGCCGCGCGTGGGTTTGAGCAAGCCCGCCATACAGCGGAGCAGGGTTGATTTGCCGCTTCCCGACGTGCCCAGTACGGCAAGAAATTCGTTATCGTAAATGTCGAGGTTGATGCCTTCGAGGACAGTCACCACGTTGCCGTTCGGTCTGACAAAATCGCGGCAAAGCGCCCGCACGGAAACAACATTTTTGCGTGTTTCCTTGGGCCTGTGTGCTTCGGTATGAGCCTGCTTCGAAAGACTGATCATGACTTACAATTGCCTTTGCCCGTGACTTTCATTTTTATTGAATCTTCAGTTCTTCGGCGGTGTGGTGCAGCGAGCGCCAGACCGTACGGTTTAGAATAATCAGTGCGATTGTAATTACAATGATCGCAGCAACAAGCCTCTGATAATGGCCGTGTGCGGTTGCCTCGGTAATTTCTGCACCAATCCCCGAAGCGCGTATTTTGCCGCCGGGGAATTCTACTATTTCTGCAACAATGCTTGCGTTCCATGCTCCGCCGGCTGCCGTGATCCAGCCGGTCAGCAGCGAGGGAAAAATTGCAGGGAGATAGAGCTTGAGAAAACGGTCTTTAAGATTGAAACGCATGACCCGCGCAACGGTCATCAGTTCCTGAGGAATCCGGCTGGCGCCGGAAATGACGTTAAACAGCATGTACCACTGGTTGCCGATGGTCATCAGAATTGTTGCCACCAGAAGCGGATTTGTGTCTGATTTTGCAAGTGACATGGCGATCAGCGGATACAGCACGGGTGCCGGAAAAGCAGCCAGATTCTGAATGACGGGCGCAATAATCCGCCGGACTGAAGGTGATTTGCCTATCCAGAGACCGACGGGAACAGTCCATAAAGTTGAAAATAAAATGACTCCGAGGACTTTAAGAAACGTGAGTCCGAGTGCGTGCGTCAGTTCGAGCCAGTCCGAGCGGGTGACGCTGGCCATGCTGGTGGCAATGTTGGGGAGACTGGGCAGAAGCAGGAAAACCAGACCGCCGACAAGAAACCCCGAAAGCCAGCGCAGCAGCGCGATTGATTGTTCCCTGAGGCGTGTGCGGGTTTTTGATTCAAGAATCAGTGTCGAACTTGTGATCAGCCGCCAGCTGCTTTCATAGGCCGTTATGCTTTTTTCGTCCGGCCGAATCTTGGCAGAAATATTTTTTAAGGAGTGTTTCAGTTCCCGCAGGAAAGATGAAAAAGCACCAATCGATTCGGCAATTTTTGATGAGATTTGTGATTTTCGGAGCAGATCAAGAAAGAGTGACCTTTCCGCTGCAGCCGAGTCTTCGCTCTCCCGATACTGGGAACTCCATGCAATCAGCGGTCGCCAAATCAGAAAATCCGACCCCCAGACCATGATGACAAGTGCACCCAGACCTGCCATGAATGAGGTGTATTGCTGTTGCTCAAATGTAACGCTCAGAAAACTCCCGAGGCCGGGAAGCCGGTAGCTTTTGTCGCCAAGCACAAAGCCTTCACACAGGGTGAGAAAGAACCAGCCGCCGGCCATCGACATCATCCCGTTGTACACCAAAGGCCCGAGGGCGCTCGGCAGGTCGAGACGGAGCAGTTTTTCGGCCGGACTGAGTTTAGCGATTTTGGCGTACTCTTTGAGCTCAGTCGTAATGGAACGCTGACTTTCGTAATAGGCAAACACGAGGTTCCAAACCTGTCCTGTAAAAATCATCAGGATGCAGGAGATTTCGAGTCCCCAGCGGCTGCTCGGAAACAGGCGTGTGAGAGCGAGCACAAATCCGGGGAGAAATGTCAGCACGGGCAGGCTTTGAAGAACGTCGAGCAATGGAATCATCAGTTGCTCATTGCGCTCGTTGCGAGCTGCAATTGAACCGTAGATTACCGAAAAAGTGTAGCTGATGGTCAGGGCAATGAGACTGCGGACAAGCGAAAGTCCGGCATAGTGCGGCAACATTTTGAGGTCGGAACTGACCGGTACCGATTCGCTGAAAGGTTCACTTCCGACGGCAACAAAATGCGCAAGACCAATACCGATGAGGATGACCAGACCAAGGGTCAGCACTTCAGCTGCAAAATATGAACCACGCTCCACAAGGGGACGTGAGCCGAAGCGCATGAGTTGCGTCTCCCGTCAGCGCTGCAGATCCGAAACCTGCGAATGAATGCCCGCCAGCGCACAGTGTGCGACAATCGACACGCTGTTCGCCAGATTTAAGCTTCTCACACCCCGATCAAACATCGGTATTGTAACAAGCTGCCCACGTTGGTTTTCCCCACACGCGGCTAAAATGTTCTGCGGGATGCCGAACGTTTCTGCACCGAAGACAAGAAGATCGCCCGCCTCGAAACGAAATTCGGAGGGCGACTTGTGACCGCCCGTTTCAACGCAAACTATTCGACGCTGCGGCCTCAATTTGATGAACTCCTCCCAAGATGCATGCACGTAAAGCTCAACGTAGGGCCAGTAGTCGAGGCCGGCGCGGCGGAAACTTTTTTCACTGACGTCAAATCCGATGGGCTCAATCAGGTGAAGTCTGCAGCTCAGGGCTGCACACAGGCGCGCGATGGTTCCGGTGTTGGGTGGAATTTGGGGAGAGATGAGGACAATTTCCGGATGAAAATCCCGCAGTCTCCGGACGCATTCGGGGGTCAGGCTGCCGTCCGGATCGCGCACAAGTTCAGGACACTGTGAAAGCGGAGGCAATGCCTGCAGCTCCGAGAGCGGATTGAGCCCTTTGAACGGCGGCTGAGACACACCGGCCTCGGCCGCAGGCACCGATTTCCTCTTGCGGAGCGCACTTTCGCTTTCCTCCGAATCGAGTCCCAATTCTCGGATGAGCCATTCCGTTGTTCCGTCGAGAATGTCGTTGACGGGCTCGGTGCTGCGCGGAGCTTCTGCACAGGAGTTCAAAACTTGTCCGACGAACTCCCTGACGTGGTCTGCAAGTTGCTCGCGCGATTTTTCGGATTCGGTCGACTCAAGTGCGCGCAGGTAGGTTTTCAGTGCCTGCGCGAGCCATCCGCGGGCGGTGTTTCTGCCGCGCCGCCGCAGTTTTTTGGCCGTGCGCAGATGTTTCATAAATCGCGCGGTTCGTTCTGAAGAAGGCCTGCAAGGCCGCTCATCACTTCAGGAAGCCCTGTTTTTTGAATTGTGCTGGTTGTGACCACCATTCCGGTGGGGAGTCCCAATTGCTCATTGCGCTGCCGGATGACGACACCCAGCTGAGCTTTGGTGAACTTGTCGCATTTGGTCAGGATGAGCAGAACATTCAGTTCATGTGCCAAAAACCATTGCACGAGATTGATGTCCTCTTCGGTCACCTCTCTGCGGACATCCATCAGGAACAAAATTCCGACCAACGGGGAGCGCTTTTCAAAAAAGGTCCGCATTGCCCCCGCCCAGTGCGCCTGAGTTTCGCGCGGCGAAACTGCAAAACCGTAGCCGGGGAGGTCGATGACTCGGAACGTGTCGCGTTCGACGCTGAAAACGTTCATCAGCTGGGTGCGGCCGGGTGTCGAGCTGACCCGCGCCAGCTGCTTTTGTCCTGCTATGAAGTTAAGCAGTGAGCTCTTACCAACGTTGCTTCGCCCGACGATGGCAATTTCCGGCACATCAGGTGACGGCAGCTCTTCGATCTTGCTGGCAGAGGTTGCAAATTCCATGCGCAGCGGGATTTTCCGCAGCATCAGCTGATGAATAAAAGTGTCTTCAACCGGTTTGTAGTTCATCGGACCTAATCCAGCGGGTGAGTTGCGTTTTCTGATCGGCAGGACTATCTACCTCGGCTGGGCGCCAAAGGCCCGCGTGTTATGACGCAGGAGAGTAAAAATGTCCACATCTTATGATCTCGTGGTGATTGGCAGTGGTCCGGCAGGTTATGTTGCGGCCATTCATGGTGCACAAAGCGGACTCAAGACCGCTCTTATCGAAAAGAAAGACTGGCTTGGCGGCACATGCCTGAACGTAGGCTGTATCCCGACCAAGGCAATGCTTCACTCGGCGAGCATGTTCGACAAAGCGTCGAAGCTGGCCGGTTACGGCGTTAAAATCGTCGGCGCGGACAAGCCGGGGGCAATTACTCTCGACTTTCCGCAAGTCAACAAGCGCAAGGACGAAATCGTCAAGCACGTGAACGGCGGCGTGGCTTTTTTGATGAAGAAAAATAAAATCGACGTGATTCGCGGCACAGGACGTTTGGCCGGCGCCGGACAGGTCGAAGTCACCGCGGCCGACGGCAGCAAAACAAAGTATTCAGCCAAAAACATTATTCTCGCGACCGGCTCAAAGGTTCGCGAACTGCCCCACATCAAGATCGACGGCAAGGACATCCTGAGCTCCGACCACATTCTTTACATCGACAAGGTTCCCGAGAGTCTCGCGATTTTGGGCGGCGGAGTTGTCGGTTCGGAGTTTGCGTCGTGTTTCGGCCGTTTCGGCTCGAAGGTTGCGATTTTTGAAATGAGCGAACAGCTTGTCCCGAGCGAAGACTTCGAAACGGCAGGCGAACTGGCCAAAGCCCTCAAGAAGCAGAACGTTGAAATTTTCACGGGTGTGAAAGTCAAAAGCATTACCGCCAAAGGCGGCAAGGTTGAAGTTCAGGTTGAAGGCGAAGCTGCGCCGCGCGTGTTTGAAAAAGCACTCATCAGCGTCGGCCGCGCACCGGTGACCGAAGACATCGGGCTTGAGACTGTCGGAATCAAGGCCGACCAGCGCGGCTTTATCCCTGTGGATCTGAAAAACTACAAAACATCGGCAGCCAATGTTTACGCTGTGGGAGACATTATCCCCACGCCCCAGCTGGCTCATACGGCCTCGGCCGAAGCGATGTTTGCCGTGGACATGATTTGCGGAAAGAAACGCACGCCAATCAATTATCTCACGAATCCCGGTGCAATTTATACCTATCCGGAAGTTGCGAGTATCGGCCACCGCGAACAGGACCTCAAAAAGGAAGGACGTGAATATAACGTCGGTAAATTCCCGTTCTCGGCAATCGCCAAGGCCCGCATCGAAGACGCAGCCGACGGCTTTGTGAAAATTCTCACCGACAAAAAGTATGGCGAAATTCTTGGAGTGCATATTGTGCATGCCAAGGCAACAGAACTCATTGCAGAATTCAGCTTGGGCAACAATCTCGAGATGACGATCGATGAACTGGCTCACACCATTCATCCGCATCCGACAATCTCGGAAACTGTGCTTGAAGCGGCGCATGCTGCAAAAGGACACGCGATTCATATCTGACTGGAGAACGGACGATCATGGCCACCAATGTTTTAATGCCTCAGATGGGCGAGTCCATTAACGAAGGGACGCTGACCAAGTGGCACAAAAAGGTCGGCGACAAAATTCAGCGTGAAGAAATTCTCTTCGAAATTTCGACAGACAAAGTTGACACGGAAATTCCGTCTCCGGTGAGCGGTGTGCTGGTGCAGGTCCTCGCAGCAGAGGGCAGCGTCGTTGCCGTCAATGCCGTGGTCGCCGTTGTCGATGAATCAGGCGCAGGTGCGGTTTCCGCTGCACCGGCGGCCGCAGCTGCTGCCGCAACGCCTGCTGTTCAGTCAGCACCGGCAGCCTCATCTCAGAACACTTCGTCTGCCGCTTCGCCTGCACCTGCAGCCGCAGCCGGATCTGCTTCGGCGGACGACTCCGGTCGCGGAGTCAAGAGCAGCCCGCTGGTCCGCAAGATGGCAGCAGAACACAATGTCGATTTGTCCAAAGTGGCAGGAAGCGGCGAAAACGGCCGCATCAACAAACAAGAC
>RFOM01000039.1 GCA_009926615.1 Pseudomonadota bacterium | reverse complement strand
AAAAACTCAGCCGGTGGTGAATTTGCGGACGTGCCAAAGGGCAGAAACAACTGTCAGCGAACTCGTCCCCAGCTTTCCCGAAAAATTACAGTATCTGGAGATCGACGGCCGAAAAATAGTACACACCAAAGACGATTTTATTACCGTCCGTCTGGATTCAAAAACCGACGACCTGCGAGGAGTAAAGCTCTCCCTTTACGAGAGCGATTCAAGTTATCAGCCTTCGCTTGAGGTCACCGGCAAGGTGATTGATGCGCAAGTCTTTCAGGGCGAATATGTTCTGGAGTTGCCTAAATTATTCAAAACCGGCGGGACAGAGGGCAAATTCATCATCAAAGCCAGCCGCACGGCCGGCAACCGGCAGGGCGTCGAAACATCGGCTCAGAATTTTCCGGAGTTGCTGATTTACGGCCATCGCAAAATCTTTACGCCGTCCCGCGAAACTTTGATGAAGACGACCTCGGCAGAAGTGGATTCGACACTCAGAGACGGTTCCGGTCTCACGGACATCGACTTTTGGTCGAACTTCAGCATTCAGAGTGTTTCCGGTACGACGAATATTGTCCCCGGACTGGCGGGCAGCAAGTTTACCATGAAATCGGCATTCTGCGGACTGGGTGATTCATTGGGATTCAGTGTCACCCTCTACGGCTTGAGCACACCTGTGTTCAAAGAATGTGTCAACGGTGTTGCAACGTTTACTGCGGAGGAAGCAGGGCTGGCCAACAACCCAAAAGTTCAGACATCCGGCGCCCGCCAGCCTTGGAAAATATTCATTAAAGACAAGTTCGGAAATGTGAGCGAAAGCTTGGAAGATCCTGATGCTCCCTCATCCAAACGACTAAACGTAATGACAGTCATCGTCGATACCGGAAGTCCGGTCAGCGGTGACCTTCCGGCAGGAAAAGTCGACCTTTCGGAACTCAAATTTTACAAGGATGCGAATCCGAATCCCATTGAATTGACCGGAACCAACTGGTTGCGGCCGTCGGATGTGGAAGACGAATTGATCACCCTGAAGTTCAACACAATCGCCGGCACCGCAAATTATACAACCTGTCTGCAGTCGGAAACCGATTCGGCTGAGCAGGGCCGTAACGGCGGCACCGGCGGCAACGCAACTCTGCTGGGCGGCTTCAATGATTTTGTATTTAAAGACGATTTGGGCCGGATTAACTTCAGAACGGGCGATGCCGGCTACAAAGATGTGGGTCTGATGATTTACAAATGGGTTATCGGCAGCACGGCCGGTGCTGTGACTGCGGCGGCAGAATCGGCCTTCACGCGCTGCCGTTCCCTGAACGACAGCGGTTCGGCAGAAGCTGAATCCAGAACAATCAAGGTCAGTGACATCAAGTTTCCGGACACAGCAACTGACCCTGCAGAATTTTACATGCGCTATATGGATGTGTCCGGTCTGTTGTCGAATGCGGTGAAATACACGATTCCAGCCTGCACCAGCGGAGCAGGTTCGCTGTGCTGGCGCAGTGCCGAATGGGGTACTGCGTTCTGACCTTGATTGGCATCACATCTTACGGAGTGGATTCGCAATTTAATGCCTCCGCTTTTGTGACGGAGGTCTGTAAACTATTGCGCGGGTGGGCGGCTTATTGCTGATTGCCGAGCCCGATTCAACTGCTCGGCGACGTTCTTCCATTTCCTTTTGATAAAACTTCTCACGTGAGGGGTTGTCATATTTGCCCATCCGTAGGGGTCCGCTGCGTCAATGGATTCTGCGGTGACCTGTGCCCTGATATCTGAGGTCGTGAACTGGCGCGCCGTGTGTGCCATTTTGAATGGGTCTGGTTTCGAATAATCCATTTCTTCACTGTCAGATTCCTTTTTGACAGACGACTGAATCATGTTCCAAATCGCGGATATTTTTTTGAAAAGAAAAAGTTGAACATTTGTCCGGGAATCATCTGTCGCAATCAAATCTTCTAGCGTTTGCAGGTATTTTTTCTTCCACTCTGGCCGAGTCAGGACCAAGCGAACCAGAGGAAGGCTGTGAGTTCCGCCGCGTACACTTTCCCAATCGACGATGTCGCTCCGTGACCAATCATGATTCGTAAATGAAATTCCGAACGAATTGTCCAGATCAATTGCGACCCACTGAAAATAAGGTTTTGCTACGGTGCCGCTGTTGACAAGGAAATAATTTTTGGCGTTGAAGTAATAGTTGTCCCAACCCCCAATCAGCTGGTTGACGGCCATCCACCTGATGAACGACTCGATGTCAAAGATCTCCGAAAGTGTTTCCGGCTCACCGGAGGCGGCTGCCAACTTGAGGTTTGAGTCGATGCGATTGACCAGCTCCTCAAAGTCTTGAAATTGAGATTCGCCTTGACCGGCAATCTTTTTATATCCTTTGCCGGCGAACTTTTCTTCGGATGATAAATTGCCAACGCGCTGTGCCAGTTGACCGGAGTCGGGCGCAGTTCCGTCAGTGCCCTCATAGATTGAAACAAACTGTGGTTTTCCGAGCACATCCGCAATAAATTTTTGGTCAACTTCCTCGATATTCAAATATAGACCACGGTAAATGTCATCCATGCAAAATCGTAAGTAAGAGTTTCGCGGCGCAGGAACCCTGACAAATGACATTAATGTTTGAGAAAGTGCTTCGCGCATCTGAGACATGTCATTGAACATGGCAACAAAATGCATCCGTCTTAGCTCAACAAATCGTTCATCTGAATTTTCGAAGTTGATCAGATACGAACCTTTCGGTGTACCCTTGCTCTTGTCGCCCCGCAGAGAAACATTGAAATCTGTTGTTGAAAAAATTTTATCTTTGGGGTTCAGTTCTTCTGGCTTCGGACACCATGTTTCGTCGGCTTTCTGTGCGGGTAATTTGAATATTTCAAAACGTGCACCGGTGACCTTGGTCTTTTCGGAAATCTCCCAAGATTGAATTTTAGACTTATCCCATCCGGATATTCGCGCATACCAGAGTTGGCCGTGGTTGAAATAGCTCTGGCGATCCGGCTTGACGCTTGCAGTCGAATACTTTTCGGCAGGATTGTAAGAACGCTGCTTGCATCCGGTGAGTGTCGCAACGGCGAGTGCTGATACTGTGACGCATTTAAAAAATTTCATTTAGGTGTCTCCGACGGATTCCTGCCCGGCCCCGACATGAACGTCTCCAGTGAATTTCCTGTCATGAAAGTTGGCTTGCCTGCTCCGACCAATGAAAGAATGGTTGGAGCGACGTCGTCTGCACGCACAGCAGCATCTATTCTCTGGCTTTGAATGCGCCATCCGGAAAAGATGACGGGAATTCGGGTGTCTTCATCATGAGAAGTGCCGTGGTTCCCTGCGACGCCCTCCTCAAACAACCATCCTTCGGTCACCAGCAAAAAAGCGTCTCCCGAGCGTGCAGGATTCTGCCCTCTCTTGTAGAGTTCAATTTCAGGTGTTCCCCCTTTGGTCACGTCGGATGCACTGAGAATGTCAC
This sequence comes from Pseudomonadota bacterium, assembly GCA_009926615.1. Lineage (GTDB taxonomy): Bacteria > Bdellovibrionota_B > Oligoflexia > Silvanigrellales > Silvanigrellaceae > RFOM01. The sequence goes on along the minus strand of RFOM01000039.1, from coordinate 27,402 downwards.
GAACCCCCTCAATGTTCCGGACTTCAGACTTTAACGCGCTCACAGCGGCATCGGGAGTCACACTGAAGCTCTTGAGTGTGTCATCGTTGAAATAGACCTGAGCATTCACGACCTCATTGACCCACCGGCCTGCACCGAATTTTTGGCTCAGTGTCGCTTCAAAGCGTTCTTTCAGGTCTCGGGTTGCGAGTCTGCCGGCCGGCTTACCTTTCTGCGAGCGAGCAACTTCAGGCAGAGTTTGGACTCCATGATCCGAAGTTTGAATAAACAAAATGCTTCCTGTTCCCAGTCGTGATTCAAGTTCTTTTCGCAGACGTTCGACACTTTTGTTCAAATTTAGATAAATGTCGAAGTGTTCAAGACTCTCCGGACCAAAGCCGTGACCGACGAGATCCGGGGTTGAGAAGCTGAGAGTCAGCAAATCCGCGAACTGTGGTGAACTGCACTCTCCATCGTTCCGTTTTTGTGCACAGCCAAGTCGCTCCTTTTGTTGTGCCTCAAGTGCAAAATCAACGAGATAATCCGATGCAAATGGTGTGTACTCAAAAAACTTTCTTGCCCCGAGGGCACCAACTTCTGCAGAGCTGTACTCGTAGGGAAATCCTTGACCAAATTTTTGAGTCAGTGCGCTTCGCACATCAAGTGCACGCTTGTAGACAGGATCGCCCAAGAGTGATTTGAAGACATCCCTCGAGAAATTGGGTTTCCAGACGAAATTAAAGTTTGGTGCCTTTTCCTTATTAAATTGATTGACCCACTCAGGAAGAATCTGCGCGTAGCGTGAACTTGTGACCATTGAGCCTGATTGGTAGTCGTACCAATAAACCCCAGCGCTGTTTTTGCCGCCGCAATAGACCGAACCCCGATCTTTCACAGAAATCGACACAGTCTTGGACTGACCTCCGCTCCATAGATGCAGAGAATCTGCCAGATTTGAAGTGAGCAAACGCGAATCGCTTGAACCGGATCTATCCACTTGCGACAAAGGGTCTTTGGGCAGAAGACCGGGAGTTCTAATGAGCCGTGTCGCAGTGTCGACCGCCGTTTCCTGCAACTCCCGCTTCGAACGATCAAAATATGAGTTTGCAATGATTCCGTGTTTGGATGCAGTAGCACCCGAGCATACAGTTGCGTGACCTGCCGCTGTGACCGTCGGGGCGCTGGCGGTCCGTGCATTCGTAAAAGCGGCGCCGCGTTCGTAAAAATATTGCAGCCCTTCGGGATTGGAGGAAGATGAATTTTTCTTGAACGCATTCGAAAACCGATCCAAAAAGTCGGCTCTCATCTGGTCGACAATCAACAAGACGATTAATCGGGGCTTTTCGGGTACGGACGCGATTTTATGCGCCGTCCCAGCGCGGCCGAAAATGCACGCTGTCGATATACAAGAAAGCAAACTGACGATTAAAAAGTGATGTGATATTGGCAATTTGAATCCCTCGTTTTTCGCAAAACTCGTTTTCGGCCTCCCGCAGTAGGTTTTCGGAATCACAAATTCAGTCTGAAGCAAGTGATGTCATTTTTTCGAAATTGTCACAGCTGATTCCTTTGGGCTGTTGTTTCTTCTTGATTTGCGTTGCTTTAGCTGGAAAAGCAGGTTGTGAAACGCAGCTCAGGAGTTGCGTCCAAAAGAGGGGGCAGGTATGAAATTGACGTCGTTCGTAGCTCTGGTCAGTGTCGGTTTATTTACGCAAGCTTGCGGTAGTTCAGCAGAAAACTCAGTGGTTCGTTCGGTTGAATCTTTGAAGCCGGAACCCCTCACGGACTCCGGCGACACACGTCTGCAAAATCAGAATTCACTCAGGGACTGTATGATTTCCGGATTTTTAGCTCATCACAGAGCCCAATTCTCTCAGATCAAAGCCAAATGTTATTCGGCAGGTCTGTCCAAATGCGGAGGACAATCGTCCTGTGAGACAGAGTATGCTGCTTCAACTGAGGAACTTATGAAGAAAGCGACCGGAGTAGATTGCGATTCTGGCTACTGCTCGGTTCTCTTTTGAGCCCATTCAATAAAAACAGACTGCGATTGAATGGATTCCCGGCCTTTTTTGCGAACTCTGGCGTAGCTTCCATCGGGTTGCATTTCGTGTGCTTTAACGTTGTCCGCAAGTCCGATGTTCAGGATTTTTTGGATTTTTTCCTTGCCTTTTTGGTCTTGCACCGGCCAAACACATTCCACTCTTCGGTTCATATTTCGAGGCATAAAATCGGCACTCCCGACAAATACCTCCGATTTTGGTCCGGTTCCGAAACAATATATCCGTGAATGCTCCAAGAATCTGTCAATCACCGAGACGACTCGGATGTTTTGAGAGACTCCCCGCACACCCGCCTGAAGTCGGCACATTCCCCGAATCAAAAGTTCAATTTTAACACCTGCACATGAGGCGGTATAAAGGTGCGCGATAAGTTCAGGGTCGGTCAGTGAATTGAGTTTGAGTGCAATGCGAGCTTGTTTACCGCACCGTGCCTCACGGATCTCATGATCAATTTTTTCAGCAAAGAACTCTCTCAGTCCAAATGGAGCGACTTTGATGACTTTCATTCGCTGAGAAAAATGTGTGCTGAAAACGGATGAAATTCCGGCACCCTTTGGAAGGCCAGTGAGAGTGTTGAACAAAGTCGCCACATCTGCAGTGATTTCCGGATTTGCCGTCAGAAGTGAAAGATCCGTATAAATTTGGGCTGTCTTTGCGTTGTAATTGCCAGTTGAAACGTGAGCATAGCTTTGCAAAACAGTGCCCTCACGCCGGACGACGAGTGTCATTTTGCAATGCGTTTTCCATCCTTCAATACCAAAGACGACCGTTGCTCCGGCTTGTCTCAGTTTTTTGGCCCAGCTCACGTTTCGTTTCTCGTCGAAGCGGGCAGTCAATTCAATAATCGCAACGACCTGTTTACCGGCTTCCGCAGCTCTCAGAAGCGCGGATGCAACCGGCGAATTGTTTCCGGTTCGGTAAAGGGTTTGCTTGATTGAAACGACCCTCGGGTCCGACGCAGCAGCTTCTAGGAAATGCAGTGTGTCCGTGAAACTGTCGTAGGGGTGATGCATCCATATGTCCCCCTCACGGATAACTTCGAATGGACTCTCCATGCGCTTGAGCCGGCGGGTGGTCGCAGGATGAAATACAGGATCTTTGTTCGGATGTGGTCCAGAAGGAATCAGCTGTGCCAATTCCTGAGTGACAAGGCGGCCGTTGTACTCAAAAATCTCTGACCCTTCGATTTCAAAATGGCGCATGAGAAACTGTTTAAGACTCACAGGAAGACGTTGACTGGTCTCAAGACGGACAACTTGTTTTGCTGTTTTGTTTCTGAGTCCCTGTTCAACTGATTCGAGCATGTCATCGAATTGATCATCCAACAAAGTGAGTTCACGGTTGCGCGTTACGCGTATGACAGCGCTCCTCACGACCGAAGCCCACGGAAAAATTTGGTCAACATTTTGAACGATGGCATCCTCAAGGTAGACGAACAGACTGCGATTCTTGTCTGTCAATCGAACAAACCGGCCGCACGAGCTTGGAAGTTGGACGACACCGTAGGAATACGTGTTGAGTGGGGAATTTTTTGCTTTGAGCTGAACAAGTAAGTAACAACGCTGGTTTTCAAAATATGGAAAAGGGTGAGCCTTGTCGATGATAAGAGGTGTCAGGAGACCCAAAATGTTTTCAACGAATGTTTTCCGAAGGCGGTTGCTTTGCCTTGCACTCAGTGTATCAAGAGTGCAAATTTGCACGTCAGAGTCTGCGAGTTCCGGCAGTAACTCCTTCTCATAGAGTGAATTGACTCTCTTCACTTCCGAATTGAGTCGCCTGCGCAACACAGGAAGCGGATCATCGCAAGTTCGATGGCTTTCCAGTGCAACTAAACGCTCACTTTCGCGGTGAATTGGATCAACCTTAACCATAAAGAATTCATCAAGATTTGAGAGGAAAATAGACAGGAACTTTATCCGTTCGTACAACGGAGTGTCTGCGTTCTCCGCTTCCGACAAGACCCGTTCGTTGAATGCAAGCCAACTCTGGTCTTCGCGGATAAGTAATGCATGACGTCCGTTCTCAGATGCGAGGGGTACGGCGTGTGTAGACATTTTCGCACAAGTGACGCTTACGATGCTGGCGAGTGATGAACTGGTTCTTCGTTGCAGTACAGAAGGCATGGTTAAGTCTCTGTAATGATTATCTATTTGTGTCAAGCCATGAATCGAATCACATATTTGAAACCTGATTGTTACAAAAAAGTCTTAATTGTCAAAGTCGTGAATGTGACATTCCGGAATTTCGGTCATTTCCGACACACTTGGCGCGCAAGAGTCCGCAGATCGCAGGTTTTGAGCCAAGGGATGGTCCCTGCTTGACGGGGTTACATCAACTGGGTGCCGCGACGCCGGCTGTTTATCTTCAGCATAACCATCATTAAATACACGACAAAAGCCTGCATGGTTAAGTTAAGCATCTGACCTTGCGATTCCCCTTATGGGCGAAGGGGAGGTGGTCGATGCTTAAATTTACACCGTTATTTTTTTTAATTTCTTGTGGGATGGAAAACACAAATTCAGTGCAGACTCTGACTTCCGAATCGACAGTTGGCACAAGGTCGAATTCGACTGAAGAGGCTTTGGGCTTTAACGACAAGAGTGCAATGATCACAGCGGAAAATATTCCTCAAGGACTCCAACAATACGTCAGATTTACACGCAATGGGCAGAAATGTTCAGGCGTCTTGAGTGGGGAGTATAGGCATCGAGATGTTATGGATACAGGCCCAGTCAAATATGATGTTTATCTTTACACAGCGCGACACTGCTTTGAAAAAGCGAATCCTATCAGCGGTGCGACTTGGGATTTTGATGTCAAATCACACAACAGCCCTCTCATTGGTTCAAGTCAAGCACTTGGTTTCAATGGCGTAAATCCAGTTACCTTGCCAATCCATTCTGATTATATCGAGAGATTGGAACTTCCAGTTGCAGGTTCGGGCTGGTGGTTAGATTCCTACAAGGCAACATACCGAGACGTTGTGCGGCTTTATCAGTATTCGGAGTCCCGCGGCCAAATGTTAGGTCTCTGCAACAATGAAGTCCGCTCCGGCAAAAGAGTAACACTTGGATACCCCAATCCCAAGCTAAAAACACCTAACGGTGTAGTTGTTACCATTTCTGAAACTATCGACCCAAACCTTGTTTCTCTCAGTGCAGGATTGAATGGTGTTTCTCTTCAATCAAAGATGAACCAATGGCTTGGTACGAACAAAGTTTCCATCGATCCGGACATCGTGAAGTTAGCGGACACGACGACACTGCCGGGAGAGTCTGGTTCACCAGTCTTCGACGGCAAAGTTACAACAACTCGAGCCCTCGGTTTGACTTGTATCGACGGCATACTCACCCGCGAAATTACAAAACTAGGGAAACCAAGTGAAACTTACTATACTGTTCTGAGTAAATCTGCTTCTTTTCGCAAGTGGGAGAGGGTCTGGAGTTTGGGTGGAAAATCACAGAAACCCGAGCGGAATTTGGTCACGTGGGACCCTGCTCGGACAGCGTCCTCCATTCGGCTACTACATCCTGGAGCAGCGTCGCAGGCATTCATGGCAGAATCAACACCCACGCAGGTTAAACTCTCGCTGCAAGACATGAATGAAGGAGGCAGTGTAGTGATTTAAAAAGTGGTCATGAGCCAAACTGGAACCAATGCATACCTCGCAGAATGTGATGAGCTTGTGAGGACGAGTAGTGCGATGAGGTCACCCAGCGCTTTCGTATGTGTTGTGAATGGCAAGCAAACAGTAACTCAGTACGATAGCCCAGTGTATGGGTTTACTCCGTCACTTGTATCAACTCCTTCACCAGTATCAACTCCTTCACCAGTATCAACTCCTTCACCAGTTGCGAAACAGACAGCAAAGCTTTCAGTTCGTGATGATTACGGATCCGAAAAATTTTCCGAGAGCATTTCGAAAGTTGGTGATCTCGAGTCGCAAAAAAATGCTTGTTTGAAGGCATTGGATCGAGTCATCTCTGCCGGTGGTGGGAACGGTGTCAACGAACTTAGCTGTTTAATTGACGGAATATTTGTCATCAGGCGAAGCTTAGATTGAAGGTACTTTGCTTTTTGGTGAACGTTCGGTGAATGGGGAGCCAACAGGAACAAGTTACGATGCACCCGGCTATTGGTTCAGATAACAGAGATTGATCGTGGAGTTTAAAACGAATTGCCTCTCCGGAAACGTGTCTGAAAGGGCTGATTTATGACGAGAGAACAAATCAGATTTTTGGCAATGACAATTGCTTGTCTCTGCTTGCAGAGCCAAACCGCATTTGCAGGCTCTGTGACGGGATTAAGTGAATCTGGGCAGGTGATTAGCTGCGATGTGCGACGTTCCAATGCAGACACTTCTTGGTGCACGACGAGCGCGGCGGATCAGATTTTTAGCGGCTGTTATGTCGTGATTCGATCGCCCGCTGATCCTGTCAGTACCTCATGTGATTGGCAGAGTTGCGGGCCAATTGCGTTCGTTGGTGCTAAGCCGAAAGTAGATGGAAGCTCCGTTGTTGAATACGGTATGAGTACGAATCACGTTTTGGCAAAAAATCCTCCCGCAGACTGGATGTTGAATCAGTCGACGAAAGAGGTTCTGCCGAAATTTCCGTTCCCCAGAAACTACCTGACAATCGGTGAGTTTGTATCGCGTCGAGACAAATGCCTCACCGGCCAGAGCAGCTCCGATGATATACAAAAAACGATTTGCCCGGTCGACAAACAATTGTTTGAGTCGAATAGCTATTTTGCCTGTTTAAAGCAAAAAAGGCCGGCAAAGGTAGGCCGTAATCTGTGATGTCGTGCAACGAATGCGGGACTGCTCTGTCCTGACGAGGCAATTTCTGCAAGCATATCGCATTTCAAGCGAGGACTATTGCAACTGGCAAAGGCACTGATCTCGTAAATATTGCCAACAATCATGCGGCTGCAAAGTTTGAATTTGCGTTCGTTTGAGTGGGTTTAAGGGGACAAAAAGTCATTGTCCGCAATTCACGAAGTCGGCCGAGTTGGCGTCACTTGAAGAGGGTGATGGAAATTTTTGTATCGCGGCGTTGTTGTTGGATGGTGTCTTCATTTCGGTTGCGACAGTTGTCTTTGATGCCGGTGAAGGTGTATCAGCAGCGACTGCGGTTGGAGTTGGTGTCGGATTTAAAGTTGCAGTCGGAGTGGGTGTTGGAGTTGCAGTCGGAGTGGGTGTCGATGCCGGTGTCGGTACAGGATAAACGATTTTTGCTCCTGCGATGTCTTGTGCACTTAGAACATCCATCAGGAGTATTTCATCTCCATTAATTTTGCGGATTTGCGGTTTGGTGTTCTCGGTCCCATACATCGTAACCGATGCAACATCAAAGTCGGAACGATGAACAGAGTTCGCAAACTTCTGCAACCAAGTTGCGTTAGTAATGTCGCCTTCGAACTTTACGAAGGAGTCGCGGTCGGATCGCTGATGCTCATGCATAAAACCAAGAGCGTGTGCAGTCTCATGCAAGATCACATGTTTCATTTTACAACCGACGTGTGTTGCAAATTCTTTTTGGGGCATGTTGATGATTTGCTTTCCACCCACGCGACCTAATTGTGATTGACCGCAGTAGTCGGCATTCAGGTAGACCTCAAAGCTCACATAGTCATTATCTTCTGCTGTTTTTGGGGACCACGATACACCGGCCTTTGCCCACTCGGAAACCATGTGCGTGATTTCGGCGTCGAACGGAAAATCAACTGGAATCGTGTATGGAACGCGTCTGTTGGACCATACCCTGACGGTGTTTGTTTCAGTTGCAAGACCAAGTAAGGGGGAGTGTTTGCCGGTGAGAATCTTGCTGATAGGAATCAGCATGTCACCACCCACAAGGGCGTTTTGCCCCTGAACCTCGTACCTGATTTGGACCAATTTTCCGCCGGCCATGATGCAGCCTAACCTAGGTGTGTTGGTCTGGAGCTGGACCATATGCTGTGGAGCCTTGTTTCCGCAGCCATTAACGAAAAATAGTGGCAGAATTTGGATCAGACAAGAATGCCGCGCCATCTTTTTTAACCTCGACGAAGCGATCGTCGGCAGCAAGTGGAGGTAAATTTACCTGGATTTGGTCGAAAACTTTTAAATTTAATTAACTGAATGAAATGTTGAAAAAAATTAAAAATGCAATTGCGTGCTTGAGTTTTCTGATTCTCATTGCTTCCTTGACACTGTCTGCAGAATCGGCATCGGCGCGAGTTTCGCCGCTCAAATTAAATACACACAAAAATGCGAATCGCTCGTGCCGCGGGGCTTAGAACCGCGGCAAAGCACAAGGTCCGCAACTTCAGGAATGATGGCCGGGACGAGTGAACAAGGGTCACCCGAAAAACGTGTTTTTCTCTCGGTTCGCTCCCACGACGACCGAAAATGTGATTCGAGCTGTTTACTCATGAATGTATGCGCTTGAGTAGAACAGACTGACCGAAGTCTTCAAGTTCACGCCCTAAACGCACAATCTCAGTTACAAAGTTTTGCAGAATTTTTTAATAGTTCACTCAATCGCTCTTGCTATTCGCTGCTTCTGCTGCCGCACATGCCTTTTCAGCTGCATTCAAATTCGCGGCTGCAATCTGCAATGTACCTGCCTTTGAGAACCAACGTTGATAATCTGCATAGGTTTTCTTGTTGTTGGGGCATCCTTTCTGGTTCTTTTCGCATTTTTCTTTTGCCATTCGCTCCTCTTTCAGCGCCAAATCGTGCCTTTGTTTCGCGTTTCGCAAGTCGCGATTAAAGGGCTTGGGACACTCCGCCAGAGCCTGCATTGAAAAAGCGGCAGCCACTAAAGTGACAGACAAAAAAAGTTTCATTTCCAATCCTCCCAAGTTAAGCGGTGCTGACCGCGACCCTCACGCCTTGATGTAATCGGAGCGCACTCGAACGACTTGAGAATTTTTTTCTATGGTTCCGAAATGTTTGGCGAACTAAAGCGCCCCTCCTGATGACAGAATCTAACAACCCTTTGGAAGGGAAGATTAAAACGAATCAGAGCAAAAAATAAGCTCAATCATTGTTGACGGTTACGGAGGAAACGGCGTTTGAGAATCCGCTTTTTGTCGAAATCATCATCCCGATTGTAGCAGGAATCGACGCACTTCTGCTGGCGACTGCGAGTGCTCTGCTCCTTAGCGCAGTCTGTTTTAGGGGCTCTGAATGTTTTCAATCCATGCAAGCGGCGCAAGACCGCCTTGCGCGCTTGTCATGGTGAGCTTCACGGGTGCTTTCATTCGGACACGCTGGTCATATCCCGCACGCCGCGGGCCGCCGAAGATCATTTTTTTGCCGTCGCCGTCTGTTGCTTCAATCACCGTATCAAGGCCGTTGTGAACGCCGAACGAAACTGTCGATGAACCTGTTTTGGCCTGCAAATAGGCGACCGTAAAATTCAAAGGCTCGGCGATTCCGGTGCTGAAAACTTCACCGGCAAATCCGCCGATGCGAATGTTGTCCGGAAGTGCATACGGAAGGTCGATGATTCGTCTGATATCAGCTCCCGTAACAATTTTTGCATAATGAATTTTTTGGGAATCTGCCGCCCACATCCGGCCGTCGGGATCCGGCAGCAGGCTTGTCCCCTGATGGATCGCAACAATTTCATTGCTTGACGCCCGCATCAGCGGTGAGCCGCTGGCGATTTCGGCGAGGTCACAGTTGTGCTTTGCCGTATCCGAAGCTTTGGGCTGGGAAAATATATTTGTGACCGGTCCGAGGACGAGCTGACACGGCGCCGAAACAACCGTAGCCGATGAGTTTCCTGCCGGACGTTTTGAATAAGCAATTGCATCAGTTGAAAGGTTGCCGTCGGGATTTGCGGGAGGCTTGTTTGCAGGCTGCAACGTTGCGGCTGATTGCGGATACCTGTCGATTTTGAAGACGGTCAGATCGTTGGACACTTCATTGCCGTTTGAATAGGACTCGCTCGCATTGCTGTAGAGGATATATTTACAGCGTGAGGTGTAATCCTCATTTTCCCAGCTGACGCGGGCGTTGTTGCATTCGTAGGCACCCATAAAGCAGTGTCCTGCGGTCACCATCAATCCGTCGCCGATGTGAGTTGCAGTGCAGCGCTGTGAGATGTTCCTGTCCTTGAATAAGTATACATCGACCATTCCGACGGCACCCAGCGGACCGGCGTTGAATGACCTTCTCTCTGTTCTTTTTGTCTTTTTTGACGCTGCAGCAGCAGCTGTCAGCGACATAAAAAACGGAACAACACAGACTGCAAAGCGGCTTATTCTGTTCATTGCTGCCCCACGCTGTAGCACACGGCTTTGTTGATCATTCCAGCCATCTGCCTGGCTCCGAAGACTGAAGGATGCATCGTTTCCGGTTTGAGAAAGTAGGGAAAATTTTCGAAAAACTTGTCGACGTTGACCAGATGAACATTATTGTCGGTCTGTGAGGTTAGTGCGCGGATACCTCGGTTCTCGTATTGCATCGCCCTTTCAAGCGACTGCATGAAAAGCGGGAGGTCTTTGACGGCCTTCAATATTGCCCAATTTGCCAGTGCGGTAATGATGCCGGCCTGTTTTTTTCCGCTGTCGGGTGTGTTCGATGCATTGCTTTGCAGTTTGAAATAGTCCTGCGCAGACACTCCGTATTCAGGAAGCGCCTCGCTCATCAGTCTTTGAAACTCATCATGAGCTTCGCGGATTTGAGCGAGTTCTTCCTGCGAATAAGTTTGCTTTGTTTGGGGATCGTAATAGCCGCCCTCGCTGTCTGCGAACGTGTTCACGCCGGCTTGTGACATTCTGCGCAGCCAGAGTGCCAGCTGGTCACCGACGTTTGAGCCTGTGATAGTGGCCAGATACTGCCCGAAAACTGCACCCAGCACCGGCTCGAACTTTTTGCGCGCAAAGACTTCAAGCGGATTGTCGATCAGCTTTGCGATCAAAATGGGGATCGCCGGACCGTACTGGTTGTCCTGACCGATTCCGCGAAGAACGTCGTAAAAATCTTCGGCAACATTGAACCGGCGCACCTCGTTGAAGTTTGCTCCGTTTTTATCCTGCATGGCCATAAAATTCAGGAGCGTCTTCACAATCAGACTGTCCGGTTTGGATTCACGCATGTACGAAAGCGCATGTGAAACTGAATCCCAAAACAGCGCGTCGATGGCCATGATCATCGAGGGGTTGATAGCTTTCACGTGCCTGATGGCAGTCTCAACGGCCTTGCGTCGCAACTGAATGTCTGACCATTTGGATTTTTGCAGCGGAGCCATAATGTCCTGCGGGACGTACGCTTCGAAAAAGTCGTGCATACGGCCGCCGTCCAAAGACAGGTCAATCACCCGCGGAGCGTCTTTGTCCTGAGCGGAGCCGTTACGGAACGTCTGATAAATACTTCCTCGTGAAGTCCCTCCGCGGGCCTTCGAGAGGTCGCGTACCAGTGATGGTCCGCCAACGAGGGAAGCGGTCTCGCCGTAGGAGGTGTTTTCACTCAGCCACTTCGAAAATACCGGATCCGTGAGGTGAGCAACATCACGTTTGACATCATAAATCCATTCGCCGGTATATCCCTCGCGCTGGAGCGACCACTTGGGAATCAGAGCTGCGGGTCTGTTTTTCGGGTCATTTTCCAAAACGGCAATCTTGTCGGTGATCCCGTAACCTTCTTTTTTCCATTGCACGTTGGCGAGGAAATGCACCAGATAATTCCGTCTGAACCAGAACTGGTCGTTGGTCAAATCGGTGTACGCCCGAAGATTTGAATTTTGGTCGCAGCCAATGCAACCGTGGGTGTAGCTGGCGCCGATATTCATGATTTTTGAATAAAGACGGGTCTGGTCGTCAGCACTCAGCTTGGGGAAGCAAAACTGCGATGCGTCTTTCACGTAACGCGTGACCGGAGTATCGCCGGCAAGGGATGCTGAACTGAACAACGACGATGTCAGTAACAGTCCCGCGCTCAACCGAAAAGTTTTCAATGCAGACATGCCTTGTCCCCAATCCGCAGACGGCTGCCCGCCCACCTTTATTGTCTGACAGTCATGTCGGAAAAAGAAGGAATTATTCAGGGATGATAAAAAGAACCGCCGCATTTTTGTCGACGCGGGAAAGAGACGGTGCAAAATGATGCACATGACGGGAGGCAGGCAGGGATGAGTAATAAATTATGCCTACTAAGGGCCTGACAGTCTCGGCAAAGAGTGTACCTTGCGTCGCCGTTCCGAGCAGTTGTTCGGGTTGCGTTGTTAAAATCTCATTTATCCAGTCCAGATAACTGGTCATTTGCTCTGTGTGCTTCGGATCGGGCGAGCCGGTTTTAAAGTCAATGACTGCATGCAGCACAGGGTGAACATCCAGCTTCTTTTTAAGACACGTTGCAAGAACGGATTCATCAAAAGATGGGCCGCTGCCGGAGTCTTCCGACGGGCGGGGCCTGAGACAAGCATAGTTAAGAAAATCTTTTGGCAGTGATTTCAAACCGACGGCACAGAACAAATCGATGATTCGCCTTTTGGTCGAAAGCAGGTTTCTTTTAGCGTTCAGCGGCGACTGATTCAGGTCTGCAGCACTCCACATTTCGAGTTCATGGATGCGAGATATTGATGATTTAAGAAGGTCGAAAATAAATTTCCGGTCTTTGAGAAAAGAAATGTCCGCATGCTCCATCAGGGCATGAAACCGCTGCCCCCTGTCGGACGTGCGGACCGCACTTCTGTCCCGTGAGTCGGGTAAATTGTCCGGCGGTTCTTCCGGCCTGCCGGCGGCGTCCAATTCGGTATCCTGCGGCCCTTGTCGCGCGTTTTGTCCGCGTCGCATCAGATTCTCTGATTCCTGAGAATCTGAATTGTCGTCGTTTGCCGCTGCCCATGGAGTACGTTTTGCCTTTTCGTGCTGGTTGTTGAGCCACGGCGCGATCCACGCCAGTTGATTTTCGTGGTCATCCTGCAATCGTGCAGACAACGCAGACGGCTGGAGGTGCAGAATTTCGGGATGCGAAAACAGCCATGCCGGCGAGTAATCCCTCATCCTGACAAGATTTTCCCAATCACTCTTTCTGCATTCGGCATCGGTTGTCAGCGTGCTCCAAGGTTCGGGCGGCTGCGCTTTGGGCTTTGCTTCTTTGCGAAGTTCGAACACCGAGTCAGCAAAAAGTGCAGCCACATTAAATTCAAGTGCACTCAGGCGGGTCGAGAGAGGATCAAACGGCATTCCTTTTTTGAGTGAAGACAAACGGTCGCGCATATTTGAAAAGGCATTGCGGGCCAGTGCCGGAGACATGACAATCAACACATCCTGAGCCCGTGTAAAAGCAGTGTAAAAAACTCTTTGCCGCTCGAATTCCTGTTCAAGCCGGTCCTGCAGGTCTGCGCTCCACCGGACAATTTTTTCTCCGCTGTCCGAATCCAGATGGATGGCCACCTGGTCGGCCGGAGGATTGGGGTTGTCCACCCACGGAATAAGGGAAGCAGATTCTTTGTCCTCGGCCAGCCACTTGATGAATGTTGAGTTTTCGCCGCTCTTCATGACAAAGTCGTCGGGAGTGCGCTCGGGCGAAGATTTGGGCCAAAATACAACGACAGGCCATTCGAGACCTTTGGCGGCGTGAATTGTACACACGGTCACGGCATCCTGTGTCGTGTCACTTTTTCCCTGAGATTGTCTGGTTTGCCTGAGTTGGGTCGCCATTAATTCCGCCGGCCATTCGCCTCCGCCTTCCAGCTGACGGCGGACCGACCAGATTCCAAGCGCATCGTGCAGAACCAGTGCCGAATTTTCCATGGCCAGATTATGCACGGGCGCAACAAAACCCCATCTAAGCAACTGCCATGCAGAAAAAAAGTTTTGCGGAACCAAATCGCGGCATCGGGCAAGGTGCTGCAGCCAGCCGCTCCACAGCTCCGGCAGTGCAACTTGGGATTGTTGCTTCGAGCTCTCATTTGCAAGCACTGCTTGCGGCGGAGTCAAAACAAAATTCGGATCAAGCAGACCTTTGGAACAGGCTTCAAAAATTCGGGAGGTGTCTTCGCGGGAAAGTTCGAGCCACCCGCTCCAAAGAAAAGATGCGAGTTCGGCGGTGTTGAGCGGTTTACAAAGCCATTTTGCCAGCAGCAGTCCCAATTCTTCGCAATTCTTTTTTCGTTCGAGTTGTTGTTCTGGTGTTTTGCTCAGTTTAGCGACTGCAGGGACTCCGAATGCTGCAAGCTCCTGCTGGGTTTGGGCTGCGTGGTCGTTGGTTTCACACAGGACTGCCATTTTGGACCACGCGTAGGTTTTGAATCCCTCGCCGCTCAAAGGCTCCTCAGTGTGTCCGCCCGCGTGTTCAGAGTCCTGTTGCCCTTGCTGACCGCTGTTGAGTGCCTTCAATTCGCGTGCCAGAGCCCACGACGCAAAAGTGTTCGCAGAAAGTGTTTTTGGAATTGCATTTCCCGCGGCCCGCTCTTTTTTAAGCGAGGCACCCAGCAACAACAGCCTGTACGGCGGGATGTTGTTGCCTGATTCGGCGCTGTCATCCGCTTTGCGGCCCGCGTCGAGCGATTTTGCTTGAACAAAAGTTTGTTCGGCCATCATTGCAAAAGTTGTATTCTGAAAAGCTTCCGGAATGCGGCTGTTGCGGTATGAAAAAGTGATTTCCGACAACAGGTTGATGAACGGCAGCAGTTCGGGATGACTCCGGTAGTTGCGGGTCAGATCGATCACTTTCCATTGCCGATCAGTTTTGAGTTTCTGAAAAACACCCACATGTGCGCTGCGGAAACCATAGATGCTTTGTTTTGGGTCTCCGACGACAACCATTCTGCCTGCCGGCTTTTTTATGAGCGAACAAAGAATGTCATGCTGCAGCTGATTGGTGTCCTGATACTCGTCGACAATGAGTTCCATGCAGCTGACGGGCAGGTTGAGCGATTCTGCCTTGGCAAAAAAATTGTCGGCAGCCGCTGTGCGGTCCGGTGAGATAATTTCATACAGAAAAAGCGCTCTGTCGTTGTGAGTCATCCGGCCATGCATCATGCGCCGGCGGAACAGCTCCTTGGCTTTGTTTTGAATGAGACAGAGGATTTGCTCCGATGACGGATGAATACGTTCAAGCGCAAAACGCAGCGGCGGTGCGCCTGCAGAGATAAAATTTTCATGCAGCATGGCTGAAACAATCCTGTCCAGTCCGCGGTGTCTGCTTTGAACGGGAGCCTTACTGCCGAAATACCTTTGCGAAGAAAAGGCACCGGAAAGAATAAAGTCGAGGATTTTAATTTCATTTTCCGGACGGGCACAGTGTTTTTCAAGAATTTTCAAAATTTCTTCGGCAATTTCCGGAAAGAGTTCTGCTTCAGAAACAAGACTGACCGCCGGCGGAAATCTTTGTTCAACAAGCATCCATTCAATCTGCAGTTTTTCTGAGAGCCGGTTTTTGGTCTGTTCCCACCACGACGGAAAAAGATTGTTGACAATTTGCGTAAAAAGACTGTCGATGGTCGAAATATGCAGCCGGCCGAGAATCTGACTGATCTGATTTTCCGGCAATTTGGTTTTGCGGAGTTCCTTGTGAATGCGGTGGCGCAGTTCTTCGTCTGCGGCCTTAGAGAAGGTCACAAGCACCAAATCCTGCGGCAGGAGTCTCAGTGAATGGGGTGCATCAAACAAAAGCCAGCGGACGCGATCGGTCAGAACCCTTGTTTTGCCAGCTCCCGCACCTGCCTCAATGACAAGATTTTTTTTCAGGCGGATTTCTTCCGGCACAAGACGTGACGGGAAGAAAACTGCCAGCTCCTGCTCGGGGCTGAGTTTGATTTCACTCATGAAAGCTCTCCGTGTGTTCTGCCTGCAGAAGGGCAGATGCTCTCAAACGGGCACCACTGACAGATTCCCTTTGTCACCGGCCGCGGAGTGAAATCTCCTTCAACCAGCGCATGAGCGTGCTTTGAATAAATGTTATTCAGAGTCTCGAATTCTCCGGCTGCCGGAATCAGCGGCGATGAAAAGCGGCAGGTGAGATAAGGTTCGCGGCTGAGGTCGAGTGTTTTAAGGTGGAGCAGTGAAAAAGCGGATACGCCGCGGGTTGCTTCTTCACCCTGACTCTCCGCAAGTCTGCGTGCCCAAGCCAGACTGTAAATTGCGCCCTGAACACTGAGCTTTTCCTTTGACTTGAGACCTTCCGGATTGAGGACCAGCAGAGGTTCTTTTGCTGCAACTTTGCTGGTCTTGTAGTCGATGATCCGGTCACCTTCGGGATGACTGTCGATGCGGTCGATTTGCCCCTTGAGGACAAGTTTCGGATGAATTGTGAACCTGACTCCTTCCTCGATAAAGGCCGCCTTTGTTGCAAGGCTGTCCGACGCTCCGCCCTGAGTCCGACCGGAATCGAGCAGTTCACTGTCGATCAGTTTTTTGAATGCTCTCCGCACCGTTTCTCGGACCAGTTTTCTTTTCATAGGGCTCAGAAGTTTGTCCCGTCCTCCTGATTCAAATGAAAAAAGGATTTCACTTAGTTCTTCTGCAAGAACCCGTGCATGAGTCTGCTGCACCTGTGTCAGCTCCTGATGCGCCAGTGCCGAAAGCAAACCTTTCATCCAATGCTCCGGCTCTGCCGAAAGGAATGACGGATCAGAAATAAAATGCGACTGAAGATCGGCAAACATCTGCATCCATGAATTGTTTCCCGCTGCGTGTGCTGTTTCACCGAGAATTGCAACGGTGCGAAGTCCGCGGATCAGTTTTTCCGCAACAGCGTGCGAGCGCTGTCCCGCAACCAGAGAGTCGGCCTGCAGTTCCGGCTGGTTTTCGTCGCTGATGCCGTGCAGTTTGGCCCAATAAAATTGCAGAGGGCATTCGACGTAATCTTCAAATGCCGTCACGGCCAGTGAAGCCATACCGTCGGCTGTCGTCGGCGTTTTCAGAAGGCGCGTCCATTCGGGGTCGTGCAGACTGTAATTTCCGCCCAGCCAGCGTGAAAAAGGAGACTCTCCCACAAGCGCTTCCGACCAGTTCCAAAATTGAACCGGCGTGCGGTGCCACGGGCGGGCGTATTCAGGGAAGTCCTGAAGATCGGAAAGCGTTCGGAGCAGGAAAGTGACTTCGGTGCCACCTGCAAGAATCGACTGCCAGTATCCGCGGTACGCCTCCTCCGACGCGATCGGTTCGAGCGCGACCTGTTTTGCCCGGAGAGAATAAAAAACTGCGTTCAAAAGCCGGAGATGAAAACTCGGAGCCGTCGGTGAATGCGGCGGGCCAGGCGACAGTGAGGGTATCAGCGACAGTGCTGGAGGCAACAGTGCCACATCATCGGTAACCGCAAAGCTGTAGGTTTCTCCGTCGAAAAAGCGATGCAGCATGAGTTCGGATGAAACCTCTGCCGAGCGCGCTGAAAGACTCAATTCGTAGCGGGCGAGGGCATCATTGATGACATCGTCAAATACGCTCAACCTGTCCCAGTATGTTGTGAATTCGCTGCGCAGTTCTGCAATTTTATCGGCGGCCGGCGAGTGCCAGATCCGCTGTCCTGCCGTTGCGTCCTCAGAACTTTGACCGGTCGGCTGTTCAAAGTCGTTCGGGGTCAGTGCATGAATTCCCGACCCGTCGGAGCGCACAGTATTGAGAGTGCGTTTATTGAGGTCGCCCAGCAAAAAGTGTGTTTCGGGATCGGCATCCGCACAAAGTCTGCTGAAGGTTTCGGTCAGAGCAGCATAGGAACCGTAAATATGAACGTCTGCTGAACGCTCGGCCGGCACAAGCGCGGAGGAATTGATTTGAGTGCGGGCCCACCATGACTTTTCAATCCGGCCCGTGCCCGCAGCGCGCATCTTCCGTGCTTCAAAAAGACCGTTTCTCAGCGAATCAATCACAGAGGCCTGAAAATTTCCGGGGCGGTATGAATCCAGACCGTGACAGTATTCGGGAGCACCGATCCACAAAAGCGGGGAACTCAGAAATTTATGCGGAACAAGAAAAGTTCCGAACTCGGGATCACCCTCAAGAACGGCTCTCAGGTGTTCCTGAAAATTTCCGGTCCAGTATGTTCCGACAAACGACTGCAGTCTCGCAAAAGATGCGAGAATCTTTTGAGCCAGCTGATAGGCGACACAAATTGTTCTCAAAGAGCTGTCGGGAATGTCGGTAATGTTCTTTTGCGCCTGTTGCGTGCTGTGAACTTCAAGAAGCAGCGAAAGAAAACTTTCGTCGGCGGGCAGCGGAGTATCTGCCAAAGTGAGAATTTGCTTTGCAAGCGGCGCCACATCGCTCAAGGCATAACCGAGCCTGAGAAGCAGAAGCCTCATCAGCTTTTCCTGCTCCACGATGTCAATGAACGGCCGGTTGAAGAGCGTATGAAGTTCATTGCCGAGCAGCGCGGGCGGGTTGTGCGACATGGTCAGGATAAAGTTTTTGACGAGCGTATCCGGAGTGTAAAGGCTTATCCCCGCCCACGTTTTGAGTTCTGATTCGGGATTTTCTTTTTTGCAGAGCTGATTCAGCAAACTGAAAATCTGAGTGCGGACGGCAAGAAGGTCTTCTTTGCGTTCGCAGACAATCGTCCAGCGGCGTGGTTCTTTTTCACGCAGGCCGTCAAAAAGGTCGAGGGCAAGACGCCCGAAAACGTCATGCCCTGCGAGAAGAAATCCCTGTGCAAAAAAAGTTTCAACCATGACAAAAGAACCGGAGCACTGCCGTCACGAATTCTTTTGCTGGGCGGCAAGAAATTCGGCACGCAGATCCTTGCGCAGAATTTTGCCGATCGGTGTTTTGGGCAACTCTTTGCGGAATTCGACAAAGCGCGGAACTTTGTAGGCGGTCAGCATTTCCTTGCAGTGGGCACGAAGCGCGTCCTGAGTCAGAGTCGGCGATCGAGGCACAACATAGGCTTTCACAGCTTCACCCGAAGCTCCGTCGGGGATGCCGATGACCGCAACTTCGAGCACCTCGGGGTGCTTGGCAATGCAGTCTTCAACTTCATTCGGATACACGTTGAATCCGGAAACCAAAATCATATCTTTTTTACGGTCAACAATTTTGAAATAGCCGTCCGAATCCATCACGGCGACATCTCCGGTATAAAGCCAGCCGCCCTTAATTGTTTTTTCTGTTTCCTCGGGGCGTTTCCAGTATCCGGCCATGATTTGCGGACCGCGGGCGATCAATTCACCGGGTTCACCGACTTTGACATCCTGTCCTGAGTCGTCGACGAGGCGGATTTCAGTTGAAGGCATGGGCACGCCGATGCAGTCTTTTTTCACTTTGCTGCCGATGGGGTTGAAGGTCAGCACGGGGCTGGTTTCGGTTAAGCCGTACCCTTCAATCACCGGAGTCCCGACGACGTTGGCCCATTTCTCGGCGGTTGCAGAAAGTAGTGCCGCGCCTCCGGCAATTGCCATTTTCATTTTCTTCGGCGGATTCTGAACAAACCATTGTTCGTTGCACAGAGCGTTGAAGAGCGTATTGACGCCCGTCATCCAGGTGATGTCATGCTTCGAAAATGCTTTTTTAAGATTGCTGATTGGACGCGGGCTCGGAATCAAAATGTTGGTTGCGCCTTCTTCAAAGAACGACAGGCAGTTCACCGAAAATGCAAAAATATGATAGAGCGGCAGTGCTGTAATGATTGTTTCCTGACCGGTGGAAATTGTGACCTTGGCGAATTCGAGGATCTGATAAACGTTCGAGAGTAAATTCCGGTGAGTCAACATCGCGCCTTTGCTGACGCCCGTTGTACCGCCGGTGTACTGCAGGGCAGCAAGGTCATCGAGCGAGACGTTGGGAAGTGCCAGTGCCTGCTGTGCGTTGCCCCCTGCGCGTGCCCATGCATTTTCGCTCTGTGCCATGCGGGTTTGTCCGGCAGCCAGCGCCTCGCGGAAGGGCAGGTGGGGAACGGTGCATTCGGGGACCTGCTTTTTAATTTTTAAAAGAGTTTTTATCAGTGCCTTCAGCGGCAGCGGGAAAAAGTCTGCAACGCTAACAGTGATCACATGCTTGATGCCGGTTTTGGGGAGAACCCGCGGCAGCTTGTCGGCGAACATGTCAATGATAATAAGAACAGTTGCTGCGCTGTCATTGAACGCATGTTCCATTTCGCGGTCTGTATAAAGCGGATTGACGTTGACCACGACGCAACCGGCTTTGAGGATACCGAACAGTGCGATGGGGTAGGCAATGCAGTTGGGCATTTGGATGGCGACTCGGTCACCCTTCTGCAGTTGCAGTTCTTTGAGTAAAAATGCTGCAAACTGATTTGAGTATTCTTCAGCCTGAGCAAACGTGATTTTACCTTCCATGCCGTTGGCGAGGCATGTGATGAAGGCATCTCGGTTGCCGAACCGTTGGGCCGAGCTGGAAATCATCGCGCCTATGTTTTCATATGGGATATTAGGGATTTCACTGCGAACACCCTTGGCGTAGAACGGTGTCCAAGGCTTTTTCAGGTAGGGGCTTGAAGAATCGGTGCTCGGGGTAGACATGTTGAAAGACTCCTTCCATGGGGACTTCAGTTTCCTGCCTCAACAGGCTATCAGAGCTTGAGCGTCCCGCAAGATGAGGAAGTGTCATGACAGTGATTCGCAGACTGCCCGATCATGTAATCAACCAGATCAAGGCCGGTGAAGTTGTCGAAAGGCCGGTCAGTGTCGTCAAAGAACTGCTTGAAAATGCTCTCGATGCCGGAGCAGACGACATTGTCATCGAGCTCATCGACGGCGGACGTCAATTAATCCGGATTTCGGACAACGGATGCGGAATGAGTGCTGAAGATGCACTTTTGGCTCTTGAACGGCATGCGACCAGCAAAATCAGCCAAACCGACGACCTGCTTGAACTGGCGACATTCGGTTTTCGGGGCGAGGCTCTTCCGAGTATCGCAGCCGTCTCTGATTTTTCGCTCAAAACACGCAGGAACGAAGACGGAACTGGAACTGAAATCCGAGTCCGCGGCGGTGAATGTTCCGGTCCCTTGGTCTGCGCCATGCCGGCAGGGACTGAGATTTGCGTCCGCGACCTTTTTGAAGCCATTCCTGCACGGCGAAAGTTTTTACGCTCTACGGCAACGGAGTTTGCTCATATTCATGAGCTATTGCAGGCAATGGCACTGGCATACCACAAAGTCGGATTTCGACTGAATCACAACGGACGTGAGGTGTTCGGCGTTCCGTCATGCGCGACACTCATGGAGCGTTTCAAAGCCGTTCTCGGCAGCGAGGCTTCCGAATACATTCAGGTGAGTTTTGAAAAAGGCAGTTTTCGTCTTGAAGGGTTTGTTCAAAAACCCGATGCGGCACGACCCGTTCCCCGTTACTTTATGACCTTCGTCAACGGCAGAATGGTGAAGGATCGCATTGTCCGCAATGGTGTCCTGTCGGGTTACACCGGACTCGTCATGAAAGGGCTTGTGCCCGCCTGCGTGCTGTTTGTCAGCGTTGACCCGCATATTCTTGATGTAAACGCTCACCCCAACAAAACTGAAATCCGCTTCACGGATCCCGCGCTGGTGCAGGATCTTGTGACACTGGCATTGCAGTCGGATCTGCGCCGTTCGACTCAAAATCAGATGCTCAGCACCTTGCCGACCGCCGAAACAATTGTGCGTGTCCCTGCCGAAATGCGCAGGGGCGAATGGTCGCCGTTTGAAATGAAGCAGGACAACATCGGCTCCAGACCTCTCCGTCAGGAATCTTTTCAGAACACTGTTCCGAGGCAAGAGACCGCCGGTTCTGCTTTGCCGCGTATGCAAACCCGCCCCGCATCGGCCGCGGCACCGGCGCAATTCACCCCGCAGATGTTTTCGGACCGCGCGGTGACGGACGAATCGTCAGCCGACGACAATCCTTTGCTGAACCGGAACCCCGACAGCGTACCGCACGAAAACAGTTTGAGAGATGCTGTTTACTTGGGGCAATTCAAGAATTGTTATCTGTTGTTTCAGTCGGCAGACGACTTGCTCGTCGTTGATCAGCACGCCTATCACGAGCGTATTTTGTTCGAAGAGCTGGCGGTGAGAATTGAGGGTGAACAGGGGCTCGCGCGGCAGGCGTTGCTTGCGCCGATGATGATTCCCGTTCCGCCGTCTGCTGCAGAGGTTATTCGCGAAGAGGAAGAACATCTTAGGAAACTCGGTTTTGAAATTGAAGTCCTCAACTCGGGCAGGAGCGTTGCGCTGCATTCATTGCCGACTCAGGTGGATGTCTCCCATGCCGCCGAATTGTTCGACGATGTTGTCGCGCGTATTCTGGCTGTTCGCGGCTTTCAGCAGACAGATGCGCATCCTCTTATTCGCCGTGCTCACCGTCTTGGTCAGGAGTGGCTGGACGCGGGAATCCGCCCTGCGAATTTGTCGCGCCGCGAAGTTTTTCATTTGCATCTGGCAACCTTGGCCTGCCACAGTGCCGTGCGCAGCGGTGATCCGTTGGATGCCGAACTCGTCCGGCGTTTGCTGGTCAGAGGCGAAGCGGTTGATTTTTTTGCGCACTGTCCGCACGGAAGACCGGTCTGGCGCCGCTGGACGGCTCAGGACGTTGCCCAATGGTTCTCGCGCATTTGAGTGTATGTACGGGGATGAACGGTGCAAAGTAACAACGGCCATGCGATTTTTGTGATTGGTCCTACGGCCTCGGGCAAGACTGCTTTTGCCCACCGTCTGGCGGATCAGCTTTGGCAGCAGTTCAATATTCCCTGCGGACTTGTCAATCTTGATGCCTTTCAGTTTTACCGCGGTGTTGACCTCGGCACAGCAAAGCCCAGCCCTGCCGAGGTGCTCAAATACAAATATCGAGGTATCGATATTCTCGATGTGACTGAATCGGTTGATGCAGCCGGATATGCAGAATTTGTGCACGACAGCTGCCGCGAACTGAACTCTGCAGGTCAGATGGCCATTTGCGTAGGAGGAAGCGGCCTTTATCTGAGGTCGGTGTTGCATGGTTTGGATCCGCTGCCGCCGCGCAATGACGCACTTCGCAGGATGTTCAGAGCCTCGGCCGATGCTTGGGGCTGGCCTGTCCTGCACGGCTGGCTGGAAGCACTTGCTCCCGAACGCGCTGCCCAGCTTCATCCCAACGACAAAACACGAATCGAGCGCGCTCTTGAAATTGTTTTCGGTTTGCCCGACGGGGGCGAACCGCAGCAGATTTTTAAATTACCAAAACCTCTTGCAGAGCAGGATCTTCGCGGTAATTTTTTTGTCTTTCAGGTCGACTGCGACGATGAAGTTCTGAAGACCAGAATCCGCAGCCGCATTGATTCGATGTTTGACAGCGGATGGATTGCCGAAGTTCAGGAATTGAAAAAAAATTACGGGCGCTCATTCCTTGCTTTTCAAGCCGGCAAAGCGATTGGATATCGTGAAATTTTTGAAAAGCTCGATGCGGTCGCGGCCGTTGCTGCCGGCGATGACGATGAAAATGAATTTGTCCTCAAAGAGAGAATCTCTGTTTTGACGTGGCAATATGTCCGGCGTCAGCGGACATGGAATGCGAAGGAAATCAGGCACGGAAGTTTCGACTCGACGGCCGGCATTGCTGAAATACAATTTGATGCCTCATTTTTGAGCTATCTTTCAGGATATCGAGTTTAGTCATTTCAGATATTTATAAAAATTATGTGAAAAGTTTGAAGCTAAGTCTGGCCGGCAGTCCAAAACTGATCTAGTGTTTGTTTCACACTTGAGAGTTTGAGTATAACAATAGGAAATTGTTAACGAAAACATGAGGAGCGAACTTTTGACAAGCCTAAGCTGGAATCTCAGAGCTTTGTCTTTAGCCTCGGTCGGCTGCTGGCTGATTGCTGGATGCGGTTCATCTCTTAATTCTTCTTCACAACTTTCAGAACTTTCACAAACGCGGACGCAGGAACGTTACAGTTTCGCCCGCATTCGTGCCATTCCCGAAGTCAGAACGTACGTTCACCTGTTTGAATGGACTTGGAAAGATGTAGCCCTCGAGTGTGAAACAGTGCTCGGGCCTGCCGGAGTCGATGCCGTTCAGATTTCTCCGCCTCAGGAACACCGGATGATGTCCGGTCGTCCTTGGTTTCAGCGTTATCAGCCGGTCAGCTACCGTTTGGAAAGCCGGAGCGGGACGCGGGCAGAATTCGAGGACATGGTTCGCCGCTGCGGCAACGCCGGTGTGTCCGTCATCTCTGATGCTGTCATCAATCACATGGCGCAGACTCTGCCTTACAACCAAACTGAAGCCGGTTCTGCCGGTTCGCAGTATCAGCGTTATTCTTATCCGGGGCTTTTCAGCTACGCAGACTTTCATCACTGCGGCCGCTATTCCGACAACGTCATCCGTAATTATCAGGACCGCTGGGAAGTTCAGAACTGCGAGCTTCTGGGGTTGGCCGACCTGAACACCGGCGCCGAGACAGTCCGCAATACCATCGGCAGTTTTCTCAACGAGCAGCTCAATATCGGCGTCAAAGGCTTTCGTATCGATGCCGCAAAGCACATGGCAACCTCCGATATTGCAGGGATTGTCGGCAAGCTGAACAAACCGGCATACATTTTTCAGGAAGTCATCGATCAAGGCGGCGAGCCTATTTCCTCGCGTGAATATATTGAGAACGGCTCGGTGACCGAGTTTCGTGTCGGCCTCGCCATGGGATATTTCTTCCGCAAGGGAAATATTGGTGCCCTCGAAAAAATGGGCGAGGCGTGGAATTTTCTTCCACCCGAAAAGGCGGTCGTATTTACAGATAACCATGACAACCAGCGCGGACATGGCGGCGGCGGTTCCGTGCTGACCTTCCGTGACGGTGTGTTGCACAATTTGGCGAACATGTTTTTGCTGGCGTTCAATTATGGCACTGTCGCGCTCATGAGCAGCTACGACTTTGTTTACGAGTCCGAGGGCCCTCCGACGACTCCTGCCGGTGACACACTTCCCGTCTACGGTCAGGATGGTTCCTCCAATTGCGGAAAGTCGGGCTGGGTCTGTGAACACCGCGACTCGGACCTTCTGACAATGGTTAAATTCAAGTCAGATGTGGGCACTGCGGGAGTTTCCGACTGGTGGAGTTCTGCACAGGGTGGACAAATTGCGTTTTCGCGTGAGTCCCTCGGATGGTTTGCTCTCAATATTGAACCCAAGCCTATGCCCGTCAGGGCGTATACGTCCATGGAAGACGGCGTTTATTGCGACATGGTCTCGCACGCCAAGAAAATGGGCGGCAGCGGCGGTTCGCGCTGCAAAGGTCAGCGGGTTGAAGTTCGTGACGGAATCATTGAAACGACAATTCCGGCCCAGTCTGCACTGGCAATCACGTTTGCCTCACGCCGCGACTGAGTTCCTTCCGCAATCATTTCCGCGCACATTCAGCTGAACAGATTCATCACCCAGCCTGCGGCGCCGGCGAAATAATTTTTTTGAATTAAGAATTTAAATATTCCAGCCCGTCAGCAGCGGATCGTTCGGTTCCGGAACCCATGTTGACTGCGGGCCCACGATGGTGACACACGCGCCTTCGGAGCACAGCAGATCACGCACAGCGGCCGACGCTGCTTCTGCGGTGACGTTTTCGACACGATCCTTGAAGCCCAAAAAGTTGTCGAAGCTCAGACCGTAAATGTCACTCATGGCCAACTGTGATGCCTGATAGTGGTGATGCTGGCTGTCGAGCGACTGGGCACCGATCAGTGCGTTTTTTGCGCGGCTGAGTTCTTCGTCCGAGGGTGGTTCAGTCGCCATCTTTTCGAGGTGATGTTTGAGTCCGGCAAGCGCCTGTTTTGATTTTCCGGCGGCAGTTCCGATGTAACTTGAAAAGCTTCCGCCCCACAGGCCGGGGGATTGCGAGCAGCCGACACTATAGGCGAGCGACTGCGCGTCACGCAGGTCCATAAAAAGCCGTCCTCCCATGCCACCCAGCACACTGCCGGCAACTTCGAGAGCTGTGCGGCGGGAATCTGAAAGCGTGTAACCGCGCACGGCAAGGCTGATGTGGGCTTGTTCGCGTTCGAGAACGTCAAAACCGACACGCGGCTCAATTGTGCGCGAGGGAACCGGAAGTGGAGATTTGAGCGGCTCGAGTCCGGATGCAAGACTCGCGCTCCGGCTTGCAATGCGGGCAAGCTCAGTTCCGAGAATGTCCAATGTTTGCTCGGCATTGAAATCGCCCGCTCCCGAGAAAACGAACTTTTCAGTGAGAAGCAGCCTTTGCCATTGGTTCACCAGATCATCCGGAGTGATATTTTGCAACGACTCAGCCGTTCCCAGTGCGGGCCGTCCGTAAGCGTGGGAGCCGAACAGGAGAGGCCCGCTGACACGGCTCATCCGCGATCCGGGACTGTCTTTTTGAGCGACAAGTACCTCGAGGGTTTCGCGCATGACGCGGTCAAACTCTTCGCCGGACAGCGCCGGACGCGCAATGCAGTCCATCATCATCTTGAGAGCGCGGGGTTGAACCTCACTGAGAGCGTCCAGTCTGAGACCGAACAGATCGCGTCCTGAAAAAGCACTGACCGACGCCCCCATTTCTTCGAGTTCACTGACAAAGGTCCGGTAGGATTGTCGCGTTGTTCCGCGCGTCAGCATTTGTGCAAGAAATGCATTCAGCCCCGTCTTGCCTTCAGGTTCTTCGTGCTGTCCCCATCGCCAGACGAGAACATGACTGGCCACCGGCAGTCGTTTGGTGGTCCGCTTGTTGAAATTCAGCGTGCACTTTGAGTCCAGTGCAACCTGCGTCTGACTGACGGCCGGATTTCGGGCAGAGGTTTGATTTGCCGTTTTGAAAGCGCTTTGTTTTAAGCTGCCGCCGGCTTCAGAAGTGTCAGACTCAAGCATGCGGGCGCATTCCGCAAGAACACTGTCGAGTTCCTGAGTGTTAATATTGTCCGAATGTTCCTGATTGGATGCAGCCACAACAACAACCTGTCCCTGTCTGATGCTGTCGCAAACACCGCGGGCGCACCTGCGGACGTCTTCCGTCGTCACCCGCTGAAGCTTTTGCAAATACTGTGCACTGAATTCAAGGCGCGCCGTCGTCATGAGATTATTTCCGACCGTCCTCACCAGCCCCTCAACGCTTTCGCGTGCGTAAATCTTTTCAGCTTTGGCTGCTGTCAGAACCCGCTGAAGCTCGGCTGCTGCAGGACCTTCTTTGGCAAGGCGGGCGATCTCGGCTACGGCAGCGAGGATGGCTTTTTTTGTTGTCTCACTCCGCCCGTAAAAACCGAATCCGGAAAAACCGGACGGAAAACGCGGGGTGTAAAGAAAGGAATCAATGGCGGTCACGAGTTGAGCTTCGTCTTTGACGGCATGCGCAAGACGGGAAGAATCACCCTGTCCGAGAATGCTGGCAAACATGTCCCAAGCCGGAGATTCGTCGTCTTCCAGCTTCGGGGCCGGAACAGTGAACTGAAGACGGGTTTCCTGATAGGGACCGTGAATCACATCACACTGCGGGGCAGATACGGCGG
>RFOM01000038.1 GCA_009926615.1 Pseudomonadota bacterium | reverse complement strand
CCCTTGTGTCTGCAGCGCACTGTTTCCCGAAGAGCATAGGTTTAAAGGATCCGGACACAGGTCAAATGCATAGCGCCCAGCTCAAAGACCTCAAAGTTGAAGCCTTTTTCAAAACCGATTCACGGGTTGATCGCATGTCGGGGCTGCGCGCCCGCAGAATTCTTGCGCATTCCGGCTTCCGTGACGACTGGACATCCCGCGTCGGCGATGTCTGGAATCCTGCGGAAGCCATCAATGACGTGGCACTTGTGCGTTTACAGGAAGACATTCCTGCGGACAAAATGCCGGCTGAACTGCTGCCGGCTGCAGAGTCGCGTCTGGTTGAGGGCGAAACACTCGTTTTTGCAGGTTACGGACGTGATTTGAACGACGAGCAGGTTTCAATTCCGCGTTTGCGGAGTGTGCAGGTTCCGTTTCGGCAGGTGCTCAGAAATCAAACCGAGTGGTATGCAGGGCAGGGAGATATCCTCAAAGCCGGACCCGTATCACGGCCGGCGGGAGGATGCATGGGAGATTCCGGAGGCCCCGTGTTTCTCGTGCGGGCCAACAAACCCAAGCTGGCCGGCGTGATTGTCCGCGGTCCTGATGAAGTCAACGGCGGATGCGCCGCAGCGGTGACAATAGTGACGGCGTTGCCGGCTTTTTCAAAGTGGATCGAAGACAGCTTGAAAGAATTGAATCAGGCTGCAATTGAGTGACGCACCGACTTTATTTTTCGCCGGCTGCTTTGAGACAAGACTGCAGTTCCTTTGAGGGAGTCCAGCCGCAGGCACCTGAGCTTTGTTTTTCACATTTTGCGGTGCGGTAGCAGGCATATTCTTCTTTGTAAATGCACGTGCTCATTACGGGTTCGCCTTCCGCTGCACACAAATGGCCGCTGCAGCCCGTGCGCATGCATCCCGCTCCGGTCAGACCGGATGCAGATTCCGATGGCCTCGTTTTGTCGACATCAGGAGATTCGCTCTGTGCCGGACCTTTGCAGGCGCAGGCAGAAACGGAAAAAAGAACCGAAGCAATGCATGCTGTCCAAAATATTTTTCGCGGATGGCGCATGAAATTCTCCTGAGCTGCCGGTGTTCCGAATTCATAGCCTACACCTGCTTCAGAATGATTTCGAATGTCAGAATTTGATTCTTAAAAAAATATCGGCGCAGTGAGCGCAAAGGCTGCAAATGATTTGCGGTCGATAAACATCGCCGACTTTTACTGGCGGCCCAGAATCAGAGGTCCAGTCACCGCGTCATTGTCCGAGTCGAATGCGACTCCGACGGTGCTGCCCGCACTGATTCCCAGCGCAGACAAAGCGGCCTGAGAAAGCATAATTCCGCCTTCGCTGCCTGCCGGTGGCCCCCAGTCAACCACGCGGACGACAACGGCACGGACGACATCTTCCGGAGAGATTATGACCAGCCTGCGGTTGGAGAAAAATTTCATTCCCGTGTTCGGACGTGCCCCGTAATCCCATCGCATGGCGCAGTAGTAGGGGTCCTGAGTGCGGGACAAATCTTCGGCTGTCAGCGAGCTCAGCCGCAAGACTCCGTTGCTTGCACCGGTAAGCGGATATGTCTGAGCGCGTGTAAACATCCAGTTGAGGTTTCTCAGCTGTCCCCGCACGGCGAGGATGTCCGGAATTCCGAATCCGTCCATCATCAGTCCGGCATTGTGTTCGGCGAGGACGTCATTGGCCTGCAGACTTTGAGTACCGTTGGCAATTCCTCCGGGCGGAGTCCATTTGCAGGCGGGCAAAAATCCGATGAAAATTCCGACGAGCAATCCGCCCATCCAATATCTGTGATGGAATTTTCTGAACCTGCGAAAGCGCTCTTGCGGCATCATAGACAAGCACTCCAAATGCACGTCGTGCACCCGTCGTGAGCAAGAGTCTTGCCAATGCATAAGCCGTGATTTTGGTATTTTATCTCTGAAATTCAGTTACTTGTGAGACCGGAGAGCGAGCCGGTGAAAGTTCAGAGTGTCCAAGGATTAGACGCTGGATTTAAACTGGGCGGGTTGTCCTGTCGAGGCAAGGACGCTGAGCCACAAGGGGCTGTTGACGTCGAACATTTTGCGCCCGCGCGTGACGAGTTTGAGCGGGATGTTTGTGAATTGTTCATGCGAGTAGCCGACCATCATCCCCGTCTTTCCGGCCATTGCCGCATGAACGGCATTTTGTCCGAGAGCGGCGCAAAAGACCGAGTCATCCGAAGATGTAGCCTGTGCACGCAGCATGTAGCTGGGGTCAATGTACTTGAGCGTTGTTTCGATACCCTGACGCTTGAAGTCCTGCGGGATAACTTCTTTTAGATAACGGCCGATATCTTTGAGTTTCACATTCCCGCTGGCATCGTGATCTTTGCCCGCATCCGGAAACAGATTCTGGCCTGCACCTTCAGCCACAGCGATGGTCGCATACCCTTTTTCAACGACACGGCGCGTCAGCACATTCAGAAATCCGTGTTCACCTTCGAGAATAAGTTCGACCTCAGGAATAAGGACAAAGTCGATGTCATTCATCGCCGCTGCCGCACTTGCAGTCAGTGCGCCCGACTGGCGGCCCATGATCTTTACAAGTCCGATGCCGTTGACTGCACCGCGGGCTTCGGTCTGCGCGCAGCGCAGTGCTTCCACCGCCTTGCCGACAGCCGTTTCGAATCCGAAACTTTTTGAAACCCACAGAATATCGTTGTCGATTGTTTTGGGTATGCCGATCACTGCAATCGGAAGGTTGCGGCTCGTCACTTCTTTATGAATGGCATTTGCGCCCGCAAGCGTTCCGTCGCCGCCAATGGTGAAAATGATGTTGACGTCCCTGAGGACAAGTGCGTCGACGATTGCTTTGGGATCGGAATGACCGCGCGCGCTTCCCAGTATTGAGCCGGCTTCGAAATCAATATTTTGCACCGATCGGGTGTCCAGACGACGCCAAGGGAATTTGAACCTTTTGGAGTCGGTGTCATGTGCAAATCCGTAATACCCGTAAGGGACACCGAAGATGTTTCTGACGTGGTAGCGGTCATGGAGCATCGTCACCATGCTCTGAACGACGTTGTTCAAACCGGGGGCGAGACCGCCGCAGGTGACCACTGCAACACGCGTATTGGCGGGGTCCCAGAATATTTTTTCGCGGGGTCCTGCGAGTTCGAGAGATGCAAGGCGGGCTGCGGTGTCACCGCCGGCAAGCGGGTGCGATTCGAGTTGCCGGAGAGTGATGTTTACAAGAATCCGATCGAGGTTGTCGTCCAGAAACTGATGCGCGAGAAAAGACCCCTGCAATGGGGACATCCGCGTTGCGGCACCGTAGCGGGCCGTAAGCGAGTCTACGAGAAAATCGGCAGGAGACAGTTCCATGGAATCAAACCCCGTGAATCTTTTTGATTAGACCGAGGCTATATTCTGTTCCTCGAAGATGTCCACCAGCGCAGCCTGCGCCATATCGAGCATGCCGTTCAACTGGGTTCTTGAAAAAGCCTGTTTTTCGGCCGTTCCCTGAACTTCAAGAAGTAAACCCGAGCTTGTCTGAACAACATTCATATCGACATCAGCCTTTTGGTCTTCGTTGTAGTCAAGGTCGACCAGCAGTGTTCCTTCGACAATTCCGACCGATACGGCGGCCACGGCCTCGCGGATCGGATTTGTTTTAAGTTTGTTCATTTTGATGAGTTTATCGACGGCCAGTTTCAGCGCCACATACGCGCCCGTGATGGCGGCTGTGCGGGTTCCGCCGTCGGCCTGCAGAACATCGCAGTCGAGAGTGATGGTGCGCTCACCCAGTTGCCTGAGGTCGACAACAGCGCGAAGACTTCTGCCAATCAGCCTCTGAATTTCCTGAGTGCGTCCCGAAACGTTTTGTCTTTCGCGGCGCGAACGCTCGCTGGTCGAAGCAGGAAGAAGCGAATATTCCGCTGTCAGCCAGCCCTGTCCCCTCATTCCCCTCATCCAGTTGGGGACGCTTTCTTCCACGGTTGCCGTGCACATGACTCTGGTTTCTCCGTATTCAACGAGAACAGATCCCAAAGGCAGATTCGTGAAGTTGGGAGTGATCTTGATGGGACGAGTCTGGGACAGAGTGCGGTTATGTGAACGGAGAAGCATGTAAAAGACCTCATCTGCGAATAAATTTCGGAGCAGGTCTTCTAGCCTGCGCACTTCGCCGTGACAAGCGGGGTACCCCGTTTACTTCCTACTGAAGATTGACCGCTGCCGACCTGAAGTCTTTGGGCAGAGCGCGTTCCGGCAAAATATGAATGATGGGGTGCGGATTCGATTGCATCCATTCGCTGATACCCGGACTGGTTTCGTTCTGAATGAACCTGACGAGTCTGCGGGAAAGCCAGTGAACTCCCCTGTCGTCCCATTCAAGCTCGTCGAGGGTCAGCCCTTTCACGCTGCTGGTGGCTATTTTGCGGCCGCGGCGGAAAAAACTGACGATCGGCGTGTCGAGCGGACCGCAGGCAAAAACGCATTCGATGCGCAGTCCCGTTGTTTTACAAAGCACCAGATAGCCGGAACTTGTGCGGGTAAACAGAAGCCACAGTCCTGAGATGAACACTCCGCTCCAAGCATAGGGGCCGTACATGTTCTGGAACAGGGTATTTGAAACGTAGGCGACAAGGTGACTGGGTTGACCCGCTTTGTCGAAGGCGGGCTTGAGTTCAGCCTCGCTCAGCAGGTCCGAGCCAAGCTCACTGGTCCAAGGGACCGTCGGGAGATCGGCGAGTCTCATTTGAATACTCCTTCTTTGGCGACAAAGTCGCACTGAAGGGCTCAATTAGCACTCGCACCATAGGCTGTCCTGCCGTCCGCCGGCAGACATTTGACACTCGAAAGCTTGTCTTTAGAATTGCTTCATTGTGAGGCTAATAGTGTTCGCCACCCGAATGTGTCGGGTGCTCTGCCAAACTGGATGTCGATCAGTTCCTTTTTGAGCTTCATTGCAACAGGGCCGACTTTTCCTTTGTTGACTTCGATGCGGCTGTCGCCGTCCAACAGCTCGGTGACAGGCGAAATAACCGCAGCCGTTCCGCAACCGAACACTTCCGTGAGGGTTCCTTTGGCAATATCTGTAAGGACTTCTCCAATATCTATGCGCTTTTCTTCCATAGTAAAACCAAGATGCCGTGCCAGTTGAATAATTGAGCTTCGCGTCACGCCGGGGAGAATGCTTCCGGTCAGAGACGGCGTAATGATTTTGTCACCGTATACAAACATGATGTTCATCGCGCCGACTTCTTCAACAAATTTGCGTTCCAGACCGTCGAGCCACAGCACCTGCTCCGCTCCCAGCGCCCGTGCCCGCTGCAGTGCCGGCAATGCTGCAGCATAATTTCCGCCGCATTTCGCTTCGCCGCTGCCTCCGGGGACTGCGCGGACATGCTGACGTTCGATGAAGACTGAAACGCCTGTTTCACGTTTGTAATAATTCTTTGCAGGGCTGACGATCACAAACAAGCGGTAGGCCAAAGAGGCACGGTAGGAGACCCCCGTGTCCATCCCGATGAGAGTCGGGCGGATGTACAGCGAAGCCGGACTTTCCAGAACCCAGTCTTTTTCGACAGCTACGAGTTCGTGGATGCACTTGAGGAATATGTCCTCGGGCACAGGCTGCATCCCCAGTCTCAGAGCAGAGTTGGCAAACCTGCGCGCGTTTTGCTCCGGCCGGAAAAAGTAGATTTGATCGGGTTGAACACTGTCACGATAGGCTTTTAGTCCCTCAAAAACCTCCTGACCGTAATGAAAGACGACGGAGTCGGGTGTCAGCTGAAACGGGGCGTAGGGAACAATTTCAGGCACCTGCCATCCGCCTTTGGCCGGAAGATAGTCGCAAATCAGCATGTGATCAGTCTGGGTTTGGCCGAACTGAATTTCATCAGCGGGGCTGGGTGGAGTTTTTCGTTTGTGGCGGGGCAGCAGGTTTCTGAGGATTCTGAGCGAACCTGATTGAGGCATTACACGATCTCCCTGCGGCGGTTCCGGCTTCCACCGTCCGGATCAGCTCCGCTGCGGCCGTACAATAAAGTTTGTGCGGCCAGACGCAAGTCCTTGTGCCGACTCTTGACAACTGTTTCGCCGTTTTCATATAGGGCAGGGGAGTTGGGGCATCGACAAGTGGTAAGTCAACGGATTTTGATTCCGTCATTCCTAGGTTCGAATCCTAGTGCCCCAGCCATCCATCCGCACGGGCGGTCATCCCTTCAGAAATGCATCCGCCAGTTCGTCCTTCAATTTCAGAACCGTTTCAATCTCTACATCCATGTTGACCGGCAGATTGCGGAGCACTTCCAGCGGTGTGAGTTTGTTGTCGTCCTGCAGTGAAGCAATGATGGCCGCGCGAACAGCCTGTGCCGAACCGTTTTTCGTCAAGTGCGGATGAACGGCATCACCGAGCTTGTTCAGAATTGCGGTGCCTACAGGATTATTGAGGATGGTACTGGTTTCAACGAGGTCAAGCGCATATTCCTTGCTCAACTGCCGGCGCAGTGCATTGGCGTCAAGTTTGCCGAATTTAATAAAGTTGGCGATGTCGCCTCCGGCGATTCCTTTTTGCGCAAAAATTTCAAGTTCGCTGACGCTGACGGAACGAATCAGAGCACCGTAGATAAAATAAATGCGTTTGTCCTGAACCGTATAATTGGATTCCGTGCTTTCAATGACTGAATCAGTCTTTTTTTTGCATGCAGTACCGAGAGCAACGGCGGCAGAAAGAACGAAGAGTCCCGCAAGCGAAAGAAGTCGGTGGCTCATGAGTTAAACCTCCAAAGAAAAACAACGGAATCCGGCAAAAGGCGATTGTTATTTCAGACAGGTCACTTTGGGATTGGCTTTGCAGTTGATCCCCTGATCCGTCAGCAGGTTTTTAAGCTTGGGCAACCCTCTGACGAGCTCATCCACCTGCGGCTGCCCGAAGCTATTCCCGATAATGGATAAAGTCGAGATATTTCTGAAGGCAAGGATGGGTGAAATGTTCGAAAGCTTTTGATGGTCGAGACTGAGAACCTGCAAGTTTTTTTCCGCCCAGCGTGCGAGACTTTCGGGCGTTCCGTCGCGTTGTTCGGTAACTTTCAGGCTGTCAATGATGGCGTCGACTGTGCGCGCTTCTTCGCTGCTGATATTTTTCTTGGAAAACCACTCGCCGGCCGTGAGATGACGCACTGAAGTGATCACATCGGCCTGCTGCTTTTGTTGCACCTGCGGCGTTGCTTCGGGCGTCGCTGCGGCAGACAGTTCTGAAGAGGTTGTTTGCGGCTTGCAGGAGGCAAGGAACAACAAAGCGAATCCTGAAACTGCAAACATCGGGTTTTTCAACAGGTAAAACATTGGGGTTGCTCCTCTAAAACTTGCCGTCTTATCGGATTTTTCTTGAGGATTCTTTAATAAAATCTGAAAAAATATTTATAAACAACAACTTGGCGTTTATTATGTTACTTTGATTCAGTTTCCGGAAGGTTTCTGAAAGTTTCACTTCACGTTTGATTTCAACACGCGCGGAGGGACGCAATGCCGGAATTCCGGAGTTGTCCCGCACTGGTATGCCACGCTAGACTCATTGCGGACTGTTTGCATTTTTAAATCCGGAAGGCAGGGCGCATGAGCTCAGACCACCACTGTTCCTTTGTGGGAAAAATGAACTGGAGGAAGCAGGGAAGCTCACTTCATCCCACCGTTCATATACTCAGTGTTCACCAAAATTGTTCGGCGGCGGCTTCGAACCAAACCGTCGGTTGGCTGGTTGGTCTCAACGGCGCCCACTTCGGCGAAGATTTTCGGCTCACGGAAGGTGAAGTCAGTCTTGGTTCAGGGTGGGATGCCGATATCGTGCTGACCAGTCCCGAGGTCAGCAGAACCCATGCAAAAATTCAGAGCACGGCTCATATGAGTGTTGTGCAGGATTGCGAAAGCGGCTCAGGAGTTTACGTCAACGGTGAACTTGCTGCAGATCCAAGGGCACTTATGCACGGTGATATCGTCAAACTGGGGCTCGGAGAGTTTGTTTTTTATTCAATTTCTCCTGCCGGTGACGAACACGTGAGGTCCCGCTCTTTGCGTCCTGCGGGATTGCAAAACAAAAAAGACGCGACGCTCGCATGGCTTGTGTGCCTGAGCGGCGATTTGCAGGGAACTGATTTTCGAC
This sequence comes from Pseudomonadota bacterium, assembly GCA_009926615.1. Taxonomy (GTDB): domain Bacteria; phylum Bdellovibrionota_B; class Oligoflexia; order Silvanigrellales; family Silvanigrellaceae; genus RFOM01. The sequence continues at coordinate 23,441 of RFOM01000038.1, read as the reverse complement.
TGATTGCCGGTTCCAACCGGATTGGCAGCGCTGCAGGGCTTGAAGTCTCACTTCCCGATCCGAATATTCATGCAGCCCATTTTATAATCGAATGTTCACCGGAGCGTTTTTACCTTCGCAAACAGTCGGCTGATCTTCAAATTCAGCGCGCAGGCCTGCCGGTTGAAGCCGGAGTGCTTAAAGACGGCGATGTCATTCGCGCGGGAGCCATGACAATGAAAATGAGAATTTTTTCATGACGACTTTTTTCAAACCGGCTGTCATTGTCTTTTCGCTCTTCCTGATTTCTGCAGCCGAAACTCCGAATCCTTCGCGTTCGCCTGTTGCCGCTCCGCTGGCCAGAAAACTCACTGTGCGCGCGCAGGAAGTTTTTGATCAGCGCAAGCTGAGGATTTACGCAGTCGCAGATGAAAGCGATGCGCAAGGCCGCTTTTTGATCAATACTCTTGATTCACGCTCGTTTAAATTGTTCGGCAGCGATCCCAAAGAAGCACCTCTTGAAGCTGCGTCCCTGAGCACAGTGGCAACGAAATCACCGGCGGTCTCCCGCGAAACCGCCATATTGTTTGAATCTTCCAATCAGTTGAATCAGCAAATTTCTGATTCTGTCAGAAAAGCAGTCGCAGCATTTCTCAACGGCTACCGCTCCGATGTTCTGACTGTGCGCATGGGCAATGAAGACAAAAATTCCCGTCTGGCGTGGATTTCACCAAGTCAGTCCGAAAATCCGAGGGCTGTTCAAAGATCAATCCTTGATTCGCCGGCAGTGCAGGGGACTCAGGGAATGACCTCTCCGGTGTGTGCCGGTGTGCGCGACCTGAACATTGTCGGTTCGCAGAATTCCCAAGTGATGGTTCAAAGAAATGTGATCATCGTATCGTCTGCACATTCTGCGGCGTCCAAAAAATTGTCCGAACTGCGTGCTTGTCTTGCTGAAGCGGTTGACTACGGGGCGAGGGTTTTCTGGATTGAAATTAAAGATGCTCCGACACCTGCCGCCGTGCAGCAACCTGAAAAATCAGTTGCTCCTTCCGGCTCTGATTTTTCGAAAGTCATAAGTTCTGCGGTTGAAAAATCAGGAGGTATCCGGCTTGCCGTCGGCGGAACAGCAGACCCTGCGGCAGCGTTCGCAAATTTGCGATCCTATCTTGATGACGAATACGTTCTTGAATTTGATCTGTCGCAGTTCAGACCCTACTCGGATGTGATTGAGCTTGAACTGGTTGCCAATTACCACGGTCACGTTCTCAAAAGCGGATTTTTCAAGGCCGAAGGGTTTACGGCGCAACCGACGCCCGACGATCTCGAACGCAGCGCCCGTCTGACGGAACTCAGGAAGCGCAAAGAGACGATCAATTTAATTGTAATTTTTGTGCTGGTTTCCGGATTGGGAATCGTGTTGTGGAACTGGTTGCGCAGGAAAGCTCATGTTTGTCGGGATTGCACTTATGTTGTTGAACACAGTTTTTCGGACTGTCCTTTTCGAAATGCGAAATGCTACGGTCGACTGAGTGTGATTCACGGTCCGATGACCGGAAAGGTCTTTCCGCTTTTTTCGGGTGACAATACTCTGGGTCGCGGCGGCTCAAATACAGTCCGGCTCAAGGGAGAAGGAGTTGAACGCCTCCATGCGAAGATCGTCTTGAGCAAGCGAAAGGCACTCCTGACTCCTGTCAGCAAGGGCGGGATCAGAGTCAACGGTCTTCTGACGGGGGAATCCAGACTTGTCGGTTCGGGAACCGTCCTTTGTATCGGCAGTGTTGTTTGCAGGCTCGATTTCAAGAACGGCGAATAGAGAACCTGATGTCAAAAGCCGTTCACATCTGCCCTCGAAAAATAAACGGATTGTGAGTTTACTGGTGCGTGATAATTACGGAGTCGGGTTCAGATGACTGCTTCCTTCCGAATGAAGCTTTTAAAAATTTTTGCGGTTTGTCCCTTTTTTCCGGTGCTAGGGGCTCACGCAATGTCTTTCAATGCCGGTGCTGCAGCCGGCTATGAAGTCTTGAGCTACAGAGAAAGTGTTCAGGAACTGACCGGAGGAAGTGCCGCGGGCGACACCTATGAGCAGACTTCTTTTACAGGTTTGTCGTTCGGGGTGGGCGGACAATTAGGATTGCTGCGACTTGGAGCTCTCGAACCTTTGGCCGGATTGGATCTCATGCACAGTCAACTCAAAAAGGCAGTTGACGGGGATGGTTATAAAACCGAAGGAGCATTCAATTTTACTCATGCAACGGTTTCAGTCGGAGCACGGTACTGGCTCGATGATTCGCTTTCGCTGAGCGCTCTTGCGGGAATGTCGCAGGCGGTTTCAAATTCGATGACTGTCCAAAGAACAAGCACATCCAATCAGCAGAGTCTTGAAGAAACCAGCTTTGAAATTTCAGGGCACAAAAAGAATGAATTGATTCTCATCGGTGCATTGAATCCGGCGAATTCTCCGTTGATGATTATGCTTGGATTTCGAATCGGGCCGGGATGTTTTGACTGTAAGGCAAAATCCTCGGAAGCGAAGTCACGGACATATTTGACGCGCTCGGGCGGATTGTCGGTCGCATGGCTGATTGACAATGATTCGGACGACGACGCGCCGGCCCCCGTAAAAAGGCCTCCTTCGAATCAAAGGACACGCAAACCGCCTCAGGGCAAATATCCGCAGTCCAAGCCGCCGAGAAAGTCGCTATGAAAATGAGGCTTTTTAATAAAAACGAGTCTGACATGAGTTCACCGAAATTCAAATTTACACGCAAGACAATCGTGTTTGTTTCAGCACTCACTGCTGTCGGATTTGTTGTCCAGAGCTGCTGCAATTTGCCGGAGCTGACAGACGCGGAGAAATTGGCCGAAAGCAATCTCACCGGCTGCACGGGAAATCATGCCAAGGGTAAAATGTCGATTGTTGTATCAAACAAAGCCTCAACTCTGGACAATGATTTTTTGAAGACGACTTGGAACGGCGTGATGAAGACTTTCATCAAACCCGAAACATTCAGCGTCAAGTCCGTCAGCTCTGCGACCGGTGAGCCGGACAGTGTCCGTTTTTTGGAACTCGACGGAAAGTTTGCTTCCGGCCTTGGCGTCGGTACGCGCGTTCTGAGCGTTTTGTTTAAAGACAAAGGCAGCGGAGGCGGTGTGTTCGGGGCCGCCGCAATGAGTCATTTGCAGGAGGCATTGGAAGTTAAGTCTCCTGAACCAAATGATTCAGACAAATTCAACAAATTGACCACCTTTGACGGTCTGGATGATTTCCTGACTCCGCGACATCCGGACGGACTTTCGGAACTCTATGCCGATTACGACGCAGCGGAACAATGGGCGCCCAAACAAATGCGGTACGACGAAGCGGTTGCCGAGCTGCAGGCCGCTGCAACTGCGGCAAATGCGGCCAATCCCTCAAGAGTTGTTCGTGTCGCCGTTCTCGATACAGGTGTTGATGTCAACCATCCTGACCTCAAAGATGTGATCGACAAGACTTTGGCCTACAACGCGCTGACCGGAAAAGCAGGTGCATCCGAAGTGACGGACAATCAGGGGCACGGCACTCACGTTGCCGGTATTATTGCCGGACAAGGCGTCGGCAAAGCCTCAGGCATGCTGACAAACGTTCTCGGAGTTGCAGGTAAATTTAATGTCAGAATTGTACCCGTCAAGGTTTTGGGAGATGACGGAAGCGGAAGTACATCGGCAATCAGCCGCGGAATCCGCTGGGCTACGCAGAATAAAGTGGACGTTATCTCGATGAGTCTGGGCGGAGGATCCAACTACGACTGCCTGCAGGATCAGGGATTAAAAGATCCGATCATTCAGGAAGCAATCGACAAAGGCATCATTGTGATTGCAGCAGCCGGAAACGAAACTTGTCCTTTGGGCGGAGAATGCAAGAAACTCGATCCTGCATTCGAAAAATACACGGTCATGCCCTGCGCAGCTGAAAATGTTTTGTGCGTGGGATCCAATGACAATCAGGAGCAGCCTTCGAGTTTCAGCAATTACTCAAGCGGAACGACTGTACAAACAACGTCCTACAGGACATCACCTGATATTGTTGCCCCCGGTTCGAAGATACTCTCGACCTATCCTACGATTAACAAGTTTGCCGCTTACAAGGGGGTCGCGGTTCTCGGCGGAACAAGTATGGCAACTCCTTATGTGGCCGGAATAGCCGCAATCCTCAAGTTGACCGAAACAAAAGACTATCCCGTGAATCAGGCAACGTTGAAGGCGTATTTGCAGGAGTCCGCCTATGAGAGCGATACATATAAACAGCGCTTCGGGAACGGGAGAGTTGATTTGAAGTCGCTCTTGGATAACCGAAAAAGCAAGTACATCGGCAAAACGTCCCAGACGGCGGTCAAAGCAACTGCGAATCCTGTGTCTTATTCATACTGAAGACAGCCTGAAAAAAAAGCCTGCAACTGATTACTTCTTTGGCGGAGGTTTACAGGCTGAGGCCGGAGGTGTTTTTACCGGCAGCTTCTCTGAGTACCACAGGCACACGGGTGACTTGCAGGAATATTCGTCGCATTTTTTTAAACAATTCGGTCTGGACAGTGTCGTTTCAAACGAACCGGAGCCTCCGCGTTCGGTTTTGAAATTCACTTTGCACGGACCGAAGGCCGGAATATATTCTTTGCCATAAGCATTTGATGATACGCATGCCAAAATCAAAAGAAGACTTCCCGAAAGCACAGTTTTCATTTCTTCCTCCCCCAGACAGACTTCCTTTTGAATCGGCAAATAATGCAGGATTCTGAAAAATTCGCTGTTCCAGACCGGAACCGGAAATATTCCTCCGTTTTTTCAGCCTCTTTGAGCAAGGCGTATTGTTAGCGGGGGCCGCGTTTCAATCTTGTACACCGTTGTTTTGCCGACAGAGAAATAACCGCTTTCATCGGGTATTCTGATGTTCATGGGACAAGCGCGCCGGTTGTCCGAATTCTTTGAGGCTGAATGAAGACTCGCTTTATCATCAGATTTATTGCCGGACCGCTGCACGACCGTACGTTTGAAGTCGGTGACGGCGAGTCAAAAATCGTCGGCAAGACGGAAGCGAGTCAGCTCAGAATTGAAGAAGATATTATGATCAGCAGGACTCATGCACGGATTTCCGTTGAGCGCGGACTTGTCTGGGTCGAGGATCTCGGCAGCCGCAACGGAACATTCATTAACGGCAAAAAAATTGAAAAAAAGACGATGCTCAAAGCCGGCGACAAGGTGACTCTTGGTCAGGTCAGCACGTTTCAATGTTCGCGCTGGAATGCATTGGAGCCCTCGCGCTTTGCGAGTGCCGTCCTGACCCGTGTGACCGACGTGACCAAATACGTGCGAAAGAGGCCTAAAAGTTCATTGTTGCCCCAGTTTCTCGTGCTGCAGACAGTTGTATGCCTTGTTGTCGGAGCAGGGTGGTATGCGGGCAAACGGTATCGCCTTCAGGCAATGCAAAACCTCGAAACAACCATGCGCGAACAGCGGAAAGCCGTCGCAGTGCCCGAGACAAAAGTTGCAATCGCTCCGGCTGCTGCCGACAAAGGCACGCCTGAGATCCCGAGAAATTTTATCTGGGACGAAATTGTCACTGTGTCGAGGCGGTTCGGAGATACACCGCCTTCTGTTCTCGACACCCAGTTCCAGAAGAAAGTGGAATTTTGGATAGACCGGTTTACAAAGTCGGACAGGCACAAAAAACTTTTTGAAAAAAAGGAAAAGTTTTGGCCGGTCATCGAGTCGGCACTGACGGCTCAGGGGTTGCCGGTAGAGTTGGGTTATTTGGTTTGGGTCGAGTCGGAATTCAATATCAACGCTTTAAGTCCGGTCGGTGCGCTGGGGCTTTGGCAATTCATGCCCGCAACAGCGCGTGATTTCGGTTTGCGTGTGGACTTCAACTCCAAAATTGACGACCGGCTGGATGTTGCCAAAAGCTCCAAGGCCGCGGCAGAGTATTTGTCCCTGCTGTTAAAACAATTCGGCACCGACAGATACATGCTTGCGATTGCATCCTACAATGCCGGTCAAAATAAAATTCAGAGAAAAGCAATTGCGGCGCAGATCCGGCGCGCACCCAAGCCGGACTTTTGGGCTTTGAGAGGTCAATTGCCTGAAGAGACGGTTGATTATGTGCCGAAGGTGCTGGCAGCCATCATTATCAATCGGAATCCCGAGCGCTGGTGATTTCGGCGAAGAAACAATCTTTTTCCCACATTTTAAATTCCGCTTTGTGATTTCGCTGCTGAAGTTGCAGCAGTTGCGCTTTGCCGCCGGCACCGCAAACCAGCATTTTGGCAAAGCCTTTGTAGAATCTGGGCCGTGCGATGATGCGGTCGTTGCCTGACGGGTTGCAGGGTTGCAAACCTTTTTTCTGCATAACCAGAAAACTCACGGGCAGACTGCGTAAATCAATGTTGAACTCTTTTGAGAAATTTGCCCAAAATGCATCCTGAAAAACGTGCGGCGGTGGGGCTGCGAAGAAATGACACCAGTCCCCTTCAGCGCCGCGCAGCGGACAGGCCAACTGGTGCGGACAGGGTGCCACCGCGTCGAACGTATTCAGCAACTCGTCGCGGATTTCCGAGAGTTTTTTTGAACAATGCGGAGTGCCGGGTTCTACCCACAAAAGACATCCGGCGTTTTTGGCCTGTTCCAGAAGGCTGTTCAGTTGTTCCGTTTTGAGTTCGTTGAGAACGTGGCTTACGAGCAGCAAATCCGCTTCGCCGCATTGAAGAAGCTCCGGAGACTCATGAGTGATTTTGATGGCTTGAGGCGAGATTTCTGACGCTTTTTTGGATGCGAAAAGTCTGGCCTTGAGCGAACGGTCCGAAAAAACAACAGCCTCGGGCAACTCGTCGTGCCTGCGGGAAATGAGAACCTCCCCTGCAATTCCGCTTCCGCATCCCCAATCGACCCAGCGCCTGATATTGGAAGGTATCTTCCAGCAACGGGCGGCCAGTTCAGACAGTACGGCGTCCCATTTCCATCCGATGCGGCGGGCAAAGGTGGTGTCATAAAGCGAGAGGAGTGTCTCATCGGCCCAATAATCTGCCAGTCCGTCATGGGCCGGAGCTTCAAGAAAAAGTTGCCGCAAGCGTTGAAGGTCTTTGACTTCTGCCCGAGTTTTTGAAAGACCCTGAGACATGCGGGCTCCTGAAGGTACAGCCGTTATAGATAAAGGGAATCACATGACTGTGACACAACTTTCATTTGCACAAAAGGCGGCGCAGCACTGGACGCAGGAGCGCATCCGAAAAATTACCGGCGGAAAAAAATATGTGATCGATCCGCTCAACGGTGCCGAGCTGCTGCGTGCGCTCGGGCTGCTGAATTCCGATGCCGGAATGTCTGCAGATGCCGTGCGCAAATACGTTCAAATTAATCATATGATTGCGCTGATGGAACCTCTGGTTTTGTCGTTGAGCGCACGTTTTCCGGCTGTCCGTATTCTCGATTGCGGCTGCGGAAATTCTTATCTGACCATTCTACTTGCATGGTGCTTCCGCGAAATCTGGAAAAAGCCTGCGCAAATTATCGGCATCGATACACGCTCCGATGTTATTGCGAAGTCTGCAAAGCGGGCTGCCGACCTGCAGCTTCAGGACTTCGTCAGCTTTGAAACAGTCAGTGTTGCCGATTTTTACCGCAGGCGTGAACAAACGGAATCTGCGGACGAACGCAAGTCAACGCGGATTCATCTGGTTATAGCCCTGCATGCGTGCGATACGGCCACCGATGACGCACTCGCGTTGGCCTTTGCCGATAAATCCGATGCATTTGCCGTTGCACCCTGCTGTCAGGCCGAGCTGGCGGGACTGTGGCGGAAAATGTCGGCTGAGAATTTCAAGAGTGCGTTCTCGGTCCTGATAAACTCGCCTGAACTGCGACGTGATTCATGCAGCACATTCACCGACGCGATGAGGGTTTTGCTTGCCCGTGGCAGCGGCTATGAGGTGACAGCCACAGAATTTGTGCCTTCGGCGCATACACCCAAGAACCGGCTTCTGACCGGCAACCGTCGGGGGAATTATTTGGACAATGCTCTGGATGAATATGCGGAACTCAGGCAGGCCCTCGGCACCGGCATTGCTCTTGAGCAGCGGCTGTCTGCCGAGGCGCTGGTCCGCCTAAATCAAAAGATTTTGCGGTAGATGTGACAGTAAGGTGTCTTGGCCTGATGGAAATAATACTTTTGGTGGTAATCTTCGGCGGGCCAAAACTTTGCACTTTCACGCAGCTGTGTTGCGACTGAAAACCCCTTGCCTTTCAAAATGCCGATAACTTTTTCGGCGGTCTTGCGTTCTTCGTCGTTCTGCAAAAACAAAGCCGAAAGATATTGCGGGCCGATGTCCGGTCCCTGACCGTCGGTCTGTGAAAAATCATGTGTTTCGAAAAACAGTCTGCACAATTGCTCGTAGCTAATTTGCGTCGGGTTGTAGGTGACCTCACAGCATTCAAGGTGTCCGGTTTTGCCGTCGCAGACTTGCCTGTAGGTCGGGTTGTCTGCATGACCTCCGGCAAATCCCACTTTTGTTGCCAGCACGCCGACTGCCTTTGCAAAGTGAAATTCCGTTCCCCAAAAGCATCCGGAAGCAAACAGAGCAACCGCTTTTTGTTGCGCGTCCGCGGGCTTGAACACCAGACTTATCGAGTTGACGCAATGCCTCAGATTTTTTGCCGTGAAACCCTCGCCTTTGAAGACGTGGCCAAGATGCGCTTCACATGCAGCGCAGACGATTTCCGTACGCTGACCGTCGGCATCGGCAATACGACGCACTGCTCCCTGAATTTCGTCGTCAAAACTCGGCCAGCCGCAGTGGGACGGAAACTTGTCTTGCGAGCGGTACAGCGCGCTGTCGCATTTTTTGCAATGGTAATGACCTTCGGAAACCGTGTTGCAGTATTCTCCGGTGAAAGGCTTTTCGGTTCCTTTTTTGTCAATCACGTAGGATTCGAATTCAGTCAGTTCGCGGCGGGTTGTCTTGCTCATGATGCCTGCGGTTGCTCCTCAATATTTTCTGCAGGAACGTTGATCTGGTAAATGGTGACCAGAGCATTCCGGCCTTTGACGCGCACGGAATCGAGCATCCGGTTTTTGAACTCGTTCGACTCCGCAACTGACATATGCTGCATAACATCTTCGCTGACAATGATTTGTGCTGAATATTGCTTAGTTAAACTTTCAAGACGGGAGGCGAGGTTTACGGCATCCGACATGACCGTACCCGAGAGGCGTTCGGCATAGCCGACGACTCCAAGGACCATCGGACCGTAGTGAATGCCGCATCCTATGCGGATTTCCTGATTGACCAGACCAAGCCATTTGTCATTGAACGACCGCAGTGCAATCTGCATATCCACGGCGCAGCGGACGGCATGAATCGGTGATTCTGGAAAAAGAGCCATAATCGCATCGCCGATGTATTTGTCGATAAAACCGCCGTGATGCCGGATGATTGGTCCGATTTGAGTCAGAAAACTGTTGATGAACTCAAAATTCTGGGCAGGCGTCATGCCCTCGGATATTTGGGTAAAGTTGCGAATATCAGCGAAGATAACGCTCATTTTTGACTCAACATGATCTCCCAGATTCACTTCGACGAGACTGTCTTTAGTCAGAAGCCGCAAAAAATCGCGCGGTACAAAGCGCATGGAGGCCTGATGCATCTTTTCAAGATTGGTGGCGGACTCCTGATTTTCCAGATGATTGGCAAGCATTCTGGCAATGGTCGTCAGGAAATGTTCCTCTTCTTCCGTAATAGCTTCCTGTTTGACTCTGTCGAACCGGAGAACTCCTTTGTAGGTCTGACTGCCATGAAGCGGAACCAGCAGGCATCCGTGGGAAAGGTCAACATGATGCAGGATTTGTTCGTCTTCCCAGCGCACGCTTTCAACAAACTCGTAGGGTGATTCGGAGGCAGCCGGCAACGCTTCGCGCATTGCAGTGACGGCAATTGTGACGGATTCGTAGGGAGTCAGGGCTCGCTGCATTTGAATGGCAACGGTGAACAGCGCTTCGAGGCGTTCTTTCATATTGCGGCCGTATGACAGGGATGTTCTTGTTTTGAGGCCCAGAAAAAACGCTGTCAGCGCCGTCTGGCTGGGCAGGAAGAACAAGTCCTCCCATTTCAAAATCTTTTGTGTCGGATTCAGAATTTCTTTGAGATTTGACGCGCCGAAAATCATCAGCGGTAAAATCACACACACCAGCCGCGAGAAATAGGCTGCGCTTCCGAAGTCGTCTGTTGCGTTTTGGTATCCCGAATGGGCGACATGTCCGTAGCGGATGGCCCGCAGCTGCCTGATGTAAAACCCTCCCGCCACTGTCAGACATCCCAGTCCGCCGGCGATCGCATCACGCCACAAATGGGACTTTGTCAAAAACGCCTGAGGTGATTGCTTGCTTGCAGACCACGCCGCAAGGAATCCGAGAGAGCAAAGAAAAGCCGCAAGTCCGGTCGGCCATCGGGACCACGCTGACCCGCTTGAAACACAATAGGTGTAGCGCACGAGCATTGTGAGGATGATTCCCTCCAGAGCAATGCAGCTGATGCTGAGCAGATTTTGTGTGCTTTGCGGAACAATATTTGTCTGCTGAATGAGGACAATGCACACGGCATAAAAAATCATCCATACGGCATAGTCGGACAGCGTGTTGAGGACTTTCTGACCTTTGAAAACAAACCTGATTGCAATGACGAAGATGGGCATCAGGAGAGAGATCAAATTCCACAGTACGACAGACGACAGAGTCAGCGGGTCAAGTGAAAAGACTTCCTGAACGTATTGATTTTCAGTAAACATAAATGGCCATCGCGAGGGTCCGATTTCGTTATTTTTACCAATGGCGATGAAATACTCGAGGTTGTCTTTGTCGGGAGTCTTCTCCATGGCCGAAAATCGGCTTTGAGCAAAACAGCTCATTTTTTCCGGTTCGGCCACGGGGTCGAAATCCGGTGCTCCCGAGCCTGCAATTTTTGCCTCGCATTCAATAGATCCGATTGAAACCAGCTGAGCCTGAGACGGCCAGTCCGGATTATTTTTGCTCACGCGATCTTTGAGCCATTGTTTCTCTGCTTCCGACAGTGTCCGGTTGAGCACAAGCAGAGTCGGGCTTTCCGGATGATTTGCGATTTTTCTTCTGTTTTCCGATGACAGCGGGAATTTAACCGGATGCGCCGGATTCCGCGAGTCACTTTTAAGTTCGGTTTTTACAGGAGTGCAGGCGCTGAGTTCAGATTTGAAAGTCGGACATTTGTAGACCGCGACGCTCCATTCGCGCAGGGGCAGAGCTTTGCTTCCGGCAATCAGCTTGTTGAGGCGTGAATCAGCATCAAAGTACTGTGAAACAAGGTTGAGTGCAGCACCCAAACTGAAAATCAGCAACAGCCAGACGAGCACCTGACCAAAGCGGGCTTCACCGCGTCCGGTCGGAGGTTTGGGCTCCGGCACTATGGAAGTCGCTGGATTTTCCATCGGGAACGGATACTCCCTGCTCGTCCGTAAAGACGAACAACCATGTCCGTCCCGTTCAGGTCATCGGCAGTCCGCACCTTTGGAGGACTGCACTTTTTGCCCGCCTGTGCTGGGAATGACTGCCAAACCGCCCGAAACCGGAAGATCGTCGACGGTACTGAGAATGGATGTCGGCCACAGTCCGAAGATGCTGGTGGTCGTTCCGCTGTCGCCGGCTGAAAGGTGATAACGCGCAGATGCCGGCGAGAAATGCTGTTCGGGAAAGGCAACTTCGCCGTATTTTGCTTTTTCTTTGTCAGTGAACCAAGCGGGCACTTTCGCACTGAAATTCATGTTCGCGCGGACGAGCTGAAATTCTTCGGCGATGTCATTTTTTGCCGCCGGAGAACCGAGGTTCTCATGGAGTTCTTTGCAAAGATGATAGGCAGAACCGAGGTCGCACTCGCTTATTTCGACATGCGGCGCTCCGACAAGGCGGGCTGCAAGTTCGGCCGATGATGTGCTTTCCGGAAATTCTCCCAAAAACATTCCGGCAAACGGCAGAATCACCGGACGGCCCGTCTGCTGAATCTCGGAATTGTTAAGTTCCGTGCGCGCGCCGATTTCACTTCTGTCGGCTTTGACAAACGAAATGTCGGTAAATTTGAGGGCGTGCAAAAGACCCGGAACTGTCTTTATGCCGCTGTAGAGCCGCGCAAGTCCCGCGGTTATACATTTTGCGTAAATGAACCTCGCTCCAATCGTTTTGAATGTCTTTGCTTCGCCGGAAAATCCTTCCTTTACAAGAGACATTGAGTTGGAGCTGAAGTCAGAGAAAAGCTTGCCGCTGATATCCTTTGAATTCGCATTTGAAGGCAGAAATTTGCAGATGAACTGCATGTCCGGAGTCCAATTGCCGACGGCAAGATTGTATTTGGTTCCGGCCAGTTCAAAGTCTTCGCCGCCGGTTGAAACCACGTGCTGTGGTGCGAGGTTGTCCAGAATGACTTTCACTTTTCCGGCAAGGACACAATCGGGACTGTCTGCAGCCGAACAGGCAAATTCGATGTAGTCGCGAAGTTCGGCAAAAGGCATGGTCAGGGCAAGTGCCCCGCCCTCCCGCTGCCGCCTGAGTTGATGAATCATAGCGGTAGAGCTGAGACGCATGCTCCTTTTGACCCGATCGTGAATCTCAGAGGCCAACACATTGCCCTCAGCAGTCATCAGACCCGTTTCCGAGACCGCAGGACACCTGCCGCCGCTTGCCAGTCTTGCGGTGCTGCATCCTCCTCCCGAGTTGTTGAGCTGAAGTCCCGCCACTCCGCAGGCCGATTTCCACACCACCTGAGAGAGGATGGCCTGAATGGGACCGACACCTGTTTCCTGCCGTTTGAGGTTCGGAAAAATCTTTTGAAAGGCATTCAGGTAGAGCCGTGATGAATCCGGATTCAGTCCCCAGCTCTCAATGTAAGTTTTTTCGAATCTTTTGGAAAAAATGTCCGTAACGGCGAGACCCGGATAGGCGGCAGTGTACGGGCAGGCAGCAAGGTCGGCCGGCATCGGCATCGGAGTCGACGAATCATGGACTTCCGCGATGAACTTTTCCTGCGCCGAGGGTGTCCCGTTGATGTGTGCAAGATAGGTCGTAAGCTTCTTTTGCAATTCGCTTTCAATTCCGGCCAGTACAGTTTTTTGAACATCACTTGCAGATTCTGTCAAAGTGATCGGCGTGATCATCATATCGGATTGCGAAAAACATAACCTTCTGCGTCCGGCCGAAATAAGTTGTGAACCCATGTAATCAAGAATCAAGGGGCCGCCCGCAGAGCCGCTGAGAAACTGACCCAAATCAGTCACATCGGTGATGTCTTTGCGCGGTTTGATTCCGGCAACACCCGCACTCATGCTGTCGAATTTTTGCATCGCGAGCTCAGCGACATTGCATTCTCTGCGAATCACTTCGTCCACGATGATGGAGGTTTTGCTGAGTTCGCGGCCAACCGTGCGGAGCAGCAGGTCGGAACCGTCCTTGTCGATTTCAGCGAAAAATTTTTCGAAAAGGTGCGTCACAGGTAATTTGTATTTGAACGTTACGGGCGTTCTATCCGGCAGAAAAGCGACGATCGTCTGCGGGCTTGTCAGCGTCGACCGGTAGAGCTGATAACGGGTTTTCATGTCACGCAAAAGTGTGCGCAGCGGTTCTGCTGCAATCGCGGGGTTGTTTTTGACCTGATGATCGACTCTCGGATCCCAGATTCTGAAAAAACAGTGTGCAGATGTGTGGAGTTCAAGATTGCTTTCGCCGCTCTCGAGATGCACATGGAGTTTGCTGAAGTCGATGGCATCGTCGCCGATGTCCTGAAACGTTCCGTCCGAGTTTTTGTGTCTGGCAGAAATTTTGTTCACAAGCCGCGCGTTGCACCTCGACTCGATAGTCATTCTGTCGGAGGATGCCCTGAACAGCAAAAGAACTGCCGAGGGGTCGTATTTTTCCAGATTTGAGCCGGCGTAAAGTGACTGGTCGGCAATTGCTTTGACCGTGCTGCATGCCGAGTTGCCGGTCGAACGCGAAGTTCCGCATGCAGCCGCAAGCACCGCAGTACCCAGCATCAGCCAACGTTGATACAATGTCAGGCTGTTCAAGGTTCGCACTCCTCCGGTTTTTTCTTAAGAATATTCGGCTGAACGGCCGCCAAACTTGACCGTTTTACCGTCAGGACTGCGAACGTATCGGAAGTAACTAAAATTTTTGTCTTTTGTTAATCTCAGAACAGTCACAAAAAATCAGGAAGCCCTGAGTTTTGCGAGCACTCGGTCTGCGCGGGCGACCAGTGTGAGTTCTTCGGCTTCCGTGCGGAAGTTATCATTTTGCGGCACTTCGGCAAAAGCAGGAATGTCGAGCAGGTCTGCAATCAGCTTGTCCGGAGACTTACGGCACGAAAGAGCAAGCACAGTGGCGCAGTAGCACTCCTGTTCAAGGTAACGCATGGGAATGATCAGATTCAGTTTTTGCAGTCTTTCCTGATGCCCTTCGAGTTCGTTTTCGGTCAAGTCCAGCTGTGACATTGCCTCCGTCTGGTTGGGAGGTTTTTGCTGATTCTGAAATGCATTGACGTACAGTTCGAGAGTTCTGACGCAGTTGAGAATTGTCTCCCTCGGAGCATCCCACGGTTTTTGCACCGACCTCTTCTTTTGTTCGTCAATGTAATTGTCGACCGAAGCACAAATACAAGATCCGAACAGAATGCCAAGCCAGACAAGCCGCACCCAAATAAGAAAGACCAGCACAAGCAAGGGTAAACTGCCGTAGAGCTGAATATTTGTTCTGTTGGAAAAGACGAACGATGCGTAGCGCACGTTTATGGCAGCAAGAAACTGGAAAATCAGATGCGTGGTTATTGCTCCCCACAGAGCCGAGATCATTCTTGGCTTGCGTTCGGGGAGAATAATGAACAGCGCACCAAAGCCTGTCATTTGAAACAGATGACCGGCAGATGTGCGAAGAAAATCGACTATTCCGTATTGATTGAGAACTCCGCCGCCGGTTTTGAAAGCGCTTATGAGTTCAGACGATTTGGCGGTGCTGAGCGCTATGAAAAGCGGCGTCGCGGAAAGCATAATCCAGTAGCTGCCGATGCGCTTAAATATGGAGCGATGGTCACGCGCTTCAAAAATACGGTTAAAGCTTTGTTCGATGTTCATCATCAGCGCAACAACAGTGGCCATCAGCGTCACAAACGAGACCACTCCGAGAGTGCCGGTCTGCAGATTACCGACAAATCCGTCGATCAGGTCGTTCAGCTGACCTGCAACTCCGGAAGGGAAGTTTTTTTCAAGAAAAGGTTTGAGGGTGTTCTCGATAAAATATTGCAGACCGCCGAAGAGCTTGAAAAAGGTGAAGGCAATTGCCAGCAGAGGAACAAGCGACAAAATGAATGTGAATGACAGTGCTCTGGAGTCCGTCGCGATATCAAACCTGCGGGCCCGTGCGAATGAATCATCAATGATGCGGACGATAATCCACCGCCAGTTCAGTTTGCTCTGAGCGGCAAGATTTCTGCGCACTCCGCTGTACCATCGATGAAGTTTGACAGACGCCATAGCCGGAAATCCTTCTGCGGGACGTTCTTTTTTCCCAAAAATCATTCAATGTCCCAGAGTAACCCGTAAATTAGAGTTTGCAGCCGGAAAAAATGTCACTCATGTCGGCCCGCCGGAGAGAGTTGTTTCGCGTCACCCGTCTGACACTCGGTTGGTTTTAAGTTTCGTTAATCTTGATGGGTATTTCAGATATTCGGAGGCTTTGTGGGTGCGCGCAGATTTTTGAGGTGGCTGAAGCCGGCCGGTTATATTCTGGGCATTTTTTTGCTGCTTGTCCTTGCGGTGATTGTGATGATCCGCAGCCCGTTTGTGATGAGCCGTATTTTACCGCCGGTTCAGGCAAAGATAGAGAGGGATTTTAACCTCAAAACGAAAATTACCAGCCTGTCGATAGACCCGTTTGCACGGCTCGAACTGCAGGGCGTCGATGCCGAATTTCAGAAGTCCGGTTTGGGCAAAGCCAAGCTCAATATCGAAAGTGTTCTTGTCCGTTTTTCCTTTTGGGAGCTGCTGAAGAAAAAACTGGTTGTCACGGAGATTGATGTTGTCAGGCCATCTGTCGAAGCCGATCTTGTTTTGCCCAAGTCAGCCGAGACAAAAGATCCTCCGTCCAATCCGTTGCCGCTGCTCCGTCAGCTTGTGACTCATCCGCCGGCCTCGGTCAATCTCAGTTCGGTTGACGTCAGGAACCTCAAGCTCAACGTGCGCCTCAGGCAGGGCGAAATGCAGACATTTGTCCGACTTCAGAAACTGAGTCTGTCGTCGGAATTGAATCTTGCGGATGCGGCTCTCTCGGCCGGTATCAATGTCCGGATTCCCGCGGCTGAAAACGGGGGGAGAACTTCTTCGGCAGCATTGATTGCAGAACTCAAAGGTTTGTCTCCCGAAATTCCTTCCATCTATTTTGAAGCAAATCCCGAGTTAACCCTTGCGACCAAACTGCAGTTGTCTTTCAGGGATCCGGCAAAGCCGTTTCTTCAGTTGTCCGAATCAAATGTGAGTGTGAGCGGTGAAAAAATCCAGCTGACTTCAAAATTGAAGAAAGCAGGTCTTGCCGAAATTAAACTGCAAAAATTCAAACTGGACAACCGGCTTCCCGCTGAGATTTTAATTGATCTCGCGCCGGTCTTTGCGCTCGAAAAAGTATCAGGGGAAGAATTTGAGCGCGGAATTGTCACAAAAGTTTTGGAAACCGTAAAAACTTTCTCCCTGTCAGGCGGAACGGAGTTGGTTGCCGGTCAGCTGGATGCACAGATTCGACTGCCTGCGGAAGGAATAGATGCCGCCGCTGTTTTGGATGCGGCTGTTCCTTTAAAGTTCAATATCTCGCCCAAGGAATATTCGCTGCTGACGGACTCGAAGCCCTTCGTTCTGAATCTGCGAAAAATAAATCTCAAAGGATCCGCTTTTAAGGCTCTTGCTGCCAGCCTGAAACCTGAGTTGCTCAATGGTCTTAAAATTGATGTACCTCTCCGGCTGAGGTTGACTGCTCCGACATTAGCCAATCTGAAAAAGCCGCTGTCCGGCATTCGGTTGTCGGAGTTAAAAATATCGCCGCGAATCAATTGGGGAACACCATCCGAATTGCTTTTGAGTGCCGATTTGACCGCTTCACAATCATCGTCCGGTGTACTGACCGTCGGAATTAAAAATGACCTCAATGTCGGCGCGCAGCTGATGAATTTTGTGCCTGCACTCAAGGCTGTTCAGGAGTCTCTTGGATATCTTCAGGTCAGCACAGGCCTTGATTCGGTCGTTTCAACGCGGTGGTCTGATCTTCAGGCTGCGTCCGATAACCCTTCAGCCGGACTGCCAAAGATTGCTCTAAAATATGATGTCAAAATCAACCAGACCGCGTTGCCTCCGAAAAAATCGCCGACGGCACTCAACTTTGAAGGAGGCCTCGGCATCCGCGGCAATCTTGAGGTGCAGCAGCCGATTGTATTGAAAGAACTGAAAGCAGATACGAGTGTCGACTGGGCAGGCCGGCCGCTGCTCAAAAACAGTCTGGTTGTGAAGAATATGCCTCGGCGTCTGACTGTGTCAGGTATCACCGATGCAGCTGCTTTACTCCGGCTCCGAAAAATAACTCCGCTGGCGGATCAGCTCGGAATGCTCGGCGGTGCCCAGATAAAAGCGAAATGGAATGCTGCCCTGCCGCATTCATCGTCTTCCGTTCTGACTGCAACCCTGCCTCCGCTCCGGCTGCTGGCTGCAAGTGCCGACGTTGACGCACAAGTTCAATTTGCCGAGAAGCCCGTCAAACCTCTCTTCGATAATAATTATTTGCAAATCAGAGGCCCTCTGCTTGCAAAGGCGGCGATTGCACTGAACCGCGGAAATGTAAATTTGGATGTGACATATGACTTGCCTCACGCCGGCGTGCCTGCGCTCGCTGTTGCCGACGGACTTAAGGGAACTGTAAAAGTCCGGACGAACATTGATTTGTCGGACGGTGCTGCGGTGGATCTGAACGCGCTTGTGGGCAATCTCGCGCCGGCAAAATCCTTTGGTCTTCCGGACGAGATCTTACCTTATCTTAAGGATATCAGTGCGCGACTGAGCGTGCGTTCCGACATTAAGAGTCGCGTCGATTTGAAGCAGGGTGAGGTCGCCACAGGCGGCGATAAATTGAAAGTCAGCTTCAGAGGCGGCACTGACCTCAAGGTGACAAACAGCCGCTTCGAAGGACAGCTCGCAGTGAAGCCGCCGAAAGTCTTTAAATACGGGATCCGTGCGCAGGACAAAGTCACGCTCGACGGTGTTGTCAAGGCAGGATGGGAGCTGACTCAAAAGGATCAAAAATCATTGCGGCTGCGCGGTCAGGCAGTCCTTGATAATTTTTCGGCTCAGCACCAGTTGGGCGGCTTGCGAAATGCATCCGGACAAATTCCGTTCCAGCAGGATTTGGAGCTGCCTAACCTCAAATCATTGAAATGGTCCTATCTGATTCAGGATAACCCGTTCAAACGTGTTGATGCTTCAAAATTTGTTCCGTTGCTGTCCGAGGATTCAATGCTCGTCGTCAGTGAACTGAATGCGCTGGAGAAGAAATTCGGTCCTCTGCGCGGAAGATTTTCGCTTAAACAGAATATGCTCACTGTCGACAGACTTGATGCGGACTTGTTCGAGGGTGTTCTTGCGGGTCAAGGATTTGTGGACATTCAGCCTTCGCGCCTCACCGCGGGTTTGCAGGGACGGGTCACAAAGCTGAATGCAGCGCTGCTTTCGGCAAAGCCGGAAAAAGCAGGAAATGCACCTTTGAGCGCACGTCTGGCCATGGTTGTTGATTTGTCGAAGGCCCTAATCGAAGGGCGGGTTGACGTTACGGAGATTGGCAAAAACCAATTGCTGGCTATGATTGACGTTCTCGATCCGTCGGGAGGGGATGCGATGCTGAACAAAGCCCGTCTTGCTTTGTCTGCAGGTTACCCGACCTACGTCGGGATGCAGATGCAGCAAGGATTTTTAAATCTGGATGTCGGCCTCGGAGGATTGATATCGCAAAGGTTTGCGATCTCCAATTTGCCGCTGACGCCGATTGTCAACGCTAAAACTCAGGATTTGGTAAAAACCGTCAGAGAGGTGCCCATTCAATGAAAACCCTGTTTGCAGTCATCGGAATTGCTTTGCTGAACGCGGCTTGCGTTCCCACTCTTGTCATGATCGACAGAACGACCCTGATTGAAGAAGAGAGTTCAGGTGACTGGCCGGACTTGGACAAAAATTTTGACCGTAAATCGGTCGACTTCCGGCCGGCGGTCCTGCCGCCGGCATCAACAGAAAAGCGCCGTGAGCGTGCCTATCAGGTGATGGACGGCGACTATTCACTCAATGCCCCCAACAAGCGCTGAGGGATCACATGTTCAACTTTCTTTTCGGAAGCGGCTCGGCACGGCCGTTGAACTCCGCATTGATCTTGTTTGTGTCGGTTTGCGGTTTGAACAATTCGCAGGCTTTTGCCCAGCAGTCGGTCAGGATGCCCCGATTCGAGAATCCGGAAAAACTGACTGTCGGTCCCGACAATCACTTTCAGGTTGCCATCGGCGGACAGGAAGATCGGTTGTATTTTACCCGAAGTTCCAATCTGGCAACGCGGCTTTTCTGGCGGGGACTGAAGGGAAGCGAATCGCTCGGACAGGTTAAGGCCTTTGTCAAAGCAGAATTTGATACAAAAGATCCCGCACTGAGTTTCGACGGAACCAAAATTGCTTTTACCTCTTTTGAGAGTCAGGCCCGCGGTGATGTTTGTGTGCAGGATCTTGGTTCAACTGCTGCTGCGAAGCAGTTGTGTGCCAATGAAAAGACGGCCTCCGAGCAGCCGTTCTGGATAACTTCGGACAACGTCGGATACCTCAGGAGACCTGTTTCTTCGGGCAAGGTGCAATTGATTGACTGGAACATACGCACCAACGACAAAAAAGTTATTTTGGAGGATCAGGTCTTTTCAGCCCATGCCGATCCTCTGGGCCGCTGGGTGGTCTACGCATCTGTGGCGGACGGCAGGAGCGCAGGAGCAAGTGAGCTCGATCGCGTTTTGAAGGTTCACAGGCTGAAGGACCGAAAAACATGGTCTTTGAAAATATCCCTCCCCGGATTTTCCGGTTTTCCTCATTTCGATACTGCGGGCGATGCGTTATACTTTGCCCAGTTTTCCAACGATACGAATGCAGACGCACGGATTGACGGAAACGACAACGGTGTTCTGTTTCGTCTTCCGTCAAAGATGCTGGAAGACACGTCTTCCGATCTTCTTCCGGAACAACTCACGACGGCAGAGCAAAATTGCAACTACCCCGCTCCGGCGAAGAAGTTTCTTTACATGACATGTGCATTTGAAGGATCGCTGGACGTTTATAGAATTCCGACGACGGGGCTTGTTCCGGCAACGTGGACGGAAAAGACACTGCTGGATGCCTACCGGACCAGCCGCGGAATCGCCGAGAGGACACTTCTGCTGAACACTCTCCGTTATCGCTTTCCGAATTATCGAAATGCAGATTCTCTTGAGAAAATTCTGAGTCAGCACTTTTTGACCGGCGAATATCAGGCCGCGTTGTATTATATCGACTTTACGATTGCCAATGCTCCTGCTCTGACAAGACAAGGTTATGCTGTTCTCAAGAATATTCTCGAAATTCTTCAGTACAGGGCGCGCGAAAAGCTCGATCAGGTTTCGCCCGAGTTTATTGCTTTGCTTGATGAAAAGAAAAAAATATTTTCCCGTGAAAAGGGCGCTTTCAAACCCTTTGCTGATCTTGCCATGATTTATATTGACCTGTCGCTGCGGGACAACGGCAAGGCCCGCGACAGATTTATTAAATCTTCACTTGCCCGTCACAGAACTTCACTCGAGCAATATGTTTATTTTTCGCTTTCCAAAGTGATGCTCGACGAGAAGCTGATCAGCCTGGAAGACTGGTACCGCGCGGCAGTTGAAGTTGCGCAGAGCCCTGTTCTGCCGGATGAGTCAAAAGCCTATGTTGCATCCGTCATCGTCTCCAAAGTTGCCGAAACAAAAAAGTCGGCGGCAGATCGCCTGACACAGGTTCAATTAATGCGCAAAGGGGCCGCTGCCGGCAGCATACTTGAAACGATTCTGGCCTCGCAGGAGTTTGTTCTCAAGATTGCGATGGCAAGCAATGATTCCGATGAGGACAAGGCATTTCAGGGTTTCAACGGTATCTTTGCAAAGACGACCGAGCAATATTATTTGAACCGTGCAGTGGCTGTGCAGGGAGTTCTGACTCTTGCTGAATTCAACAAAAGCCGCGTGATGCAGTTTGTTGCATCGAACTGGCTTGCAGCAGCAAAGCTGAGCGATACTGAATTCATGCACGCAAGGGATCAGTACGTGACGGTTGTTCTGGACAAAGCATATAGTCTTTGGTCGCAGTCCAATCCGCGATCTGCATCGCAGGTCTTTTACTCTTCGGTGCGGCTGACCGACGATCAGGAAGCTCACCTCGGATTTGTCACAACTTTGCTGCAGGACAACAACCGAAAACTTCTTGACGAGCGGTATCAGAGTCTGAAGAGCGGCACATTCACCGGTTCGAATGTTGAATTTGCGAAGGCTGTTATTCTTCTTTTTGAAGATTTGTCGCGCAAGGAAGTTCTGTCGACCGAAAAACTCAAGGAAGCATCTGCAATACTGATGAATATTGCGGATGACGGCAGCAGACCTGCAGGCAAACATCTGCTGTTGGGTTATATTTCTCATGAATTGATGCTTCGCGGAAAAAAGGGATTTACCTTTGATCAGGAGCTCAGTCAGGCTGCGCATCATCAATATATGATTGCTTTGGATCTTGCGCGCAAAAGCCCCCGTCTGACAGCAAGAATCCTGCAGAATCTGGCAATGCTGCATCTGCAGACAGGAAATTTCGGACTTGCGTCGGTTTTTTTCACGGCGCGCAGCAAAATCGCATTTGAGAGCGAACAGGAAAGGCTTGGCTTTTTGTGGAATTACGCAAAAGCACTGTACCGCAACGGCGAATTTCCGGCTGCAGCCAATGTGTCTGTCGAGGGATTCAAGCTCGCACAAAAATTAAAGTCCGATGCCGAAACGTTGAACGGATGGAATGAACGTGCTGCATTTCATCTTTCGCAGGCAGGAAATTATGCCGAGGCGGCATCCACCTACGCATCGTTGATCGCAAAGATTGAGAAGAAGAGCGATGAAAATACTCTCAAGGCACTTTTCATGCAGGGCTGGTCCCTGATGAAGGCCGGACAATTAAAGCCGGCTTCAGCTGCATTTGACAAAGCCATCGTGCTTGCCGAAAAATTAAAAGTAAGGCAGGCAACGGGACTTCCGGGGGATGTCATCGAATTCCGGCCCGAGCGTTATATTGCTCTTGCCTATGGTTTTTTGACTCAGATGAGCAGCACGCCCGCAGGTCGGATCGCATTGCGGGAAAACCGGATAAAAGTGATGCTGGGTTGGGAAAAGTCGCTTAAATCATTTGCCCTGAGTCAGGAGAACTGGGACAGGTTTGTCTTGAAGGATTGCACTGCTCAGGCTGCAGACTACCTGTTGGCGGATCAGTCCGGCAAGTCGGTTGCGCAAATGGAGCAATGCCTTGCGCGTGCTGCCAAAGCTGTTGAACAGTCGGGTGAATCCGCAGATGAAGCCACGCTCGAAACATTGCGTGTGAGCTGGATGCTGTCTTCCCTGCTGAAGGAAAAAAACCAGCATCTTTCGCCGAAGGCAAATGAGATCTATCTGACTCTGAGCCGGCGTGCGTTGTCAAAGCTCGATACAGTGGCTGCAGCCAGCAGACCGATGGCCAACCGCTGGCTGCGACTCAGAGCCGAGCAGACAGGGCTGAGAAGTATTATGAAGTCTGCCGGTCAGCGTGATTTGATGACAAAGAAAGATTCCCTTTCGGAATTGCAGCAAATCGGCTCTTCGGATCGTCTGGAGCTGTTGAATGCGGAAGAGCGGCAGGCACTGTCGGACCATTTGGGACGCATCAGGGCAAAAGTCGAACAACATGGTTTGGAGAGATAAGATGCAAAAATTCGGTGTTCAATCGAAATCGGCAAGTTCCGGCAGCAGAGCGGCAGTTTGTTTTTCGGCGTGTCTGTTCTCTTTTTTGCTGACGGTGGCCTGCGAAGGAAAAAAAGAAGAAAAGAAAGCTGCAGATTTGAGTAAATTCAGCGGTCTGTATTCGGAATATCTGAAGGGGTGCGGTGAATGTCACGCACCGGGGAACGTGGCTTATACAGATGATGTTAAAAATCTCGATATGTCTTCCGAGAGCGCTGCTTATACGTCCCTTATGTCAGTCATTGTGATCGCCAAAAAAGCCGGTGCTGACTGTGCGGCTCTGAAGTACGTTGCTGCCGGCTCTCCCCAGACTTCATTTCTCTATGCAATCATGGATGCGGAC
>RFOM01000037.1 GCA_009926615.1 Pseudomonadota bacterium | reverse complement strand
CAATCGCGACTCTCCGGCAATCACTTGGCGGAGACAATCAGCCGAGCAGTGCCTCGGAAACAGTTCAATATTTAATCGCGATGGAATATCTTAAAAAGTTTGGTGAGATGACCGTCAAAACCAATGACAAGGTTTTCATTCCCTACGAAGCCAGCGGAGTTCTGGGATCATTGGGCGGAATCTCGGAAATGCTCAAGGGTGCAGGAGCAAAATCAACTCATTCGCCCGCATCAAAATTGTAATACACCGCCTGAACGTCGTCCTGATCCTCAAGCTTTTCGACAAGCTCAAGAGCGTTTTTTGCATTCTCACCCGACAACGCAACCCGTGTATCGGGAATCATTTCAAGACCGGCTTTGTCGAATTGCATTCCCGCGGCCACCAGAGCGTCACGAACTGAACTGAACGACGCAACATCGGTATAAACGGTCGCAAAACCCTCTTCGACAACCACGTCATCGGCTCCGGCATCAAGCGCAAGCTCCATGACTTTATCCTCGGTAACCGCACCCAGTTCAATGTCGAGGACGCCTTTCTTTTTGAACATCCATGCAACCGAGCCCATTTCACCCATGTTGCCCGCGTTCTTTGTGAAAATCTTGCGCAGTTCAGGATTTGTGCGGTTGCGGTTGTCAGTGAGCACTTCAACGAGAATTGCCGACCCCCCCGGACCGTAACCTTCGTAGGTGATTTCTTCGAAGGTCATTCCTTCCAATTCACCGGCGCCTTTTTTGATGGCGCGCTCGATAACATCTTTGGGCATGTTGTTGTCACGCGCACGATCAACGGCAAGGCGCAATCTGGAATTGAAATTCGGGTCACTCCCTGTTCGTGCTGCCACCATGATTTCGCGAGCCAATTTGGTAAAGACTTTTCCCCGAGCGGCAGCACTTGCAGCCATACGTCCAGCAACCGTCGCGTGACGACCCATAATCCACCTTCCATTGATACAATTTATTGCAGTTATCCGGCGCAGCATGCCTTACCTGCGCACAACCAACGCCGGATGCAAATTCAATGTGCAATCGTCACACCTCATCCGGCTTTTGGCTCTTATTTGTTACAGCTATGTCAGCCGGATGCCAAGAGTGCGACTTTGCCCCATGCACAACTTTCTATAATCTTTGTCTTACAATTTTTGGCCTGAAATCAAATCCGACCTGCCGAGGGGTGGCACCATGGGACAAAGAAAGCAAAAGCATTCGTCAGACCATTCGGAACATTCGCAAAACCTTCCGCGCGTTGCCGTTGTCGGGGCCGTACGTACACCGTTTGTGCGCTCATTCGGGGTTTTTGAACGGGAAACACCGCTTGCCCTGAGCCTGAGGCCGGCAACCGAGGTCATCGCCCGAACCGGCGCAAAAGCTTCGGATATTGACGAATGCATTTGGGGCGCGGTCGTCCCGCAGACGAAAAATCCCAACATCGCCCGCGACATTGTCTTGTTTGCAGGCTTGCCCAAGTCGGTCGCGGGATACACGATCAACCGCGCATGTGCGAGTTCACTGCAGGCTGTGCAACTCGCTGCCGATGCGATTCAGGCCGGTCGAAACCGGATGGTGCTCGCAGGCGGTGTCGAATGTCTGTCCGACGTGCCGATCACTTTCTCCGATGAAGCACGAAGATTTCTGACCCGTCTTTCAAGAACAAAATCCATCCGCGACAAACTGCTCATGCTCTCGGATTTCAATCCCAAGGCATTTCTTCCAAAGCCTCCCGCGCTCGCTGAGCCTTACACCGGCTTCACAATGGGCGAACACGGCGAACAAATGGCTGTCAAAAATGATATCAGCCGCGAGCGTCAGGATGAACTCGCCATGCTGAGTCACCACAGGGCTGCTGCAGCAATCGAAAAAGGTTTTTTAAAAGACGAAATCGTTCCTGTCTGGGCAGGACCAAACAGAGAAAACTATGTTGATGCAGACAATCTTGTCCGCGGCGACACGTCGCTTGAAGCTCTCGCCAAGCTCAAGCCGGCATTCGACAAACGCAACGGGACACTGACTGCCGGAAACTCCAGCGCACTCACAGACGGCGCTTCGGCAGTTCTGCTGGCTGACTCCAACTACGCAGCAGAACATAATTTGCCGGTTCTCGGATACGTTGTGGATTCAGTCACTGTGGCTGTTGACCCTAAAGACCAGTTGCTGATCGGTCCGGCTTACGCTCTGCCCAAGCTGCTCCAGAGGCACAATTTGAAACTCTCCGACATTGGAGTCTTTGAAATTCATGAGGCATTTGCGGCTCAGGTGCTGAGCTGTCTGGATGCCATGGCAAATACGCGGTTCTGTCAGGACAAGCTCGGACTTGAAGGTGCTTTTGGAGTCATCGACCCGATGAGCATGAACATCGACGGCGGATCCATTGCTTACGGGCATCCCTTCGGAGCCACCGGAGGGCGATTGATAGGCCGTGCCCTGCGCATCGCACAACGCATCGGCTCGCGCTACGCAGTCGTTGCCATCTGTGCTGCCGGCGGCATGGGACAGGCAATGCTTCTTGAAACTCAACAACGCTGAGGGACCTGACAGATGACAAACAAAAATATTCAGTCTGTGACAAAAACCTTGCGCGCATCGTGGCAGGACAACGTCTGCATCATTGATTTTCACGACGAATCAAAATCAATGAACGCATTCTCCAGAGAAATTCTCGCGGACCTTGATGCCATTCTGTCGCAGGCACTCAACGAGCAAAGCCTGTCGGGGATTGTGTTTACATCCTCCAAACCGGCCTGCTTTGCTGCCGGTGTCGACATCAGTATTTTTGATACACTCACCACTCAGCAGGCCGGCGAGGAAGCTTCGGCTGCGCTGCACGCCGTCTTTCAAAAATTTGCCGATGCAACTGTTCCGACAGTCGCCGCAATCAACGGCGTGTGTCTCGGCGGCGGTCTTGAACTTGCTTTGGCGTGCCACTACCGCATCTGTTCTTCGCATTCATCAACTCAGCTTGGTTTACCGGAAATTCAGCTCGGTTTGCTCCCCGGCGGCGGCGGTACGCAAAGACTGCCAAGAGTCATAGGCGCAGCTCCGGCGCTGGACCTTATTCTGACAGGCAAAAAGATTGATGCGAAAAAGGCTTTGAAGCTCGGTCTTGTCAGCGAAGTTGTGCCGGAGAACCAGCTTCTCAGAAAAGCCGTTGAAATCTGCAAAACTGCGAAGCCTTTGACCGGCAGCAAAAAACAGACGACACTCGGATTCCTCGGACAAATGAAAGCTGCCGACGTCGGCTCAATTGACGTGCAGAAGCTGGCGCTTGAAACCAACCCGCTCGGGCGGGCAATTATCGAGCGCAAAACGCTTGAACAAATCGAAAAAAACACCAAGGGATTTTATCCTGCACCCAAAAAAGCCTTGGAGTCACTGATCAAAGGAATCGCAAAACCTTTGCAGGACGGCCTGCGGCTTGAATCCAAACTCTTCGGCGATCTGGTTGTCACACCGGAGAGCCGTGCACTCATTCATATTTTCAGACTCATTACAGCCGCAAAGAAAAATCCCTTTCACTCCGATGCCCAGAGGGCGGCCCGCGAAGATGTCATCGATCCGCTGATTGCGGGCGACACGGCAGTCGGCATGGTGGGTGCGGGACTCATGGGAAGCGGCATTGCCACGGTACTTTCCGACAAGAATATCCGCTGCGTTATGATGGATCGCGACGGTGCGAGTGTTCAGCGCGGTCTCAAGTCCGTACAGTCTTATTTTGATGAACGGATGAAAAAACGCCGTATCAAACGATTCGATCGCGATGCGGCAATGGGGCGGGTACTTCCGACAACCTCGCCGGACAGTCTCTCCGGAACTCCGATAATCATTGAAGCAGTTTTTGAAGATCTTGCCGTCAAACACGACCTTCTTAAAAAATGTGAAACCTTTGTCAAAAATGAAAACTTCATTTTTGCATCCAATACGTCGAGCCTTCCTATTTCGCGGGTTGCGGCTGCAGCGCGCAAACCGGAAAATGTTGTCGGAATGCATTTCTTCTCTCCGGTACCGAAAATGCCGCTGGTCGAAATCATCACAACCGATAAAACGTCTGAACGTGCCGCCAGCGCAGCGTTCGACCTTGCCGCAAAAATGGGTAAGAACATCATTGTCGTCAAAGACGGTCCCGGATTTTACACCACCCGTATCCTTGCATTTCTGATTGCCGAGGCGCTGAATATTCTGGTTGAAGGCGCGAGCATTGAAGCGATTGACACGGCACTGGAACGTTTCGGAATGCCGGTCGGGCCGATTACACTGCTCGACGAAGTGGGAATCGATGTCGGTGCCCACATCATAACTGTCCTCAAAGAGGCCTTTGCCGACAGACTGCAAATTCCGGCGGAGCTGGACTCAATCATTGCCGAAGACCGGAAAGGGCGGAAAAACGGCCGCGGATTCTATACCTACGCTGACGGCAAAAAAGACAAGCCCGACGTTTCTGTCTACAAGCATCTCAAACACGGCGATGACCGCAAACACATGGACATGAAGGAAATTGCCGATCGCTGCATGTATGTTTTCATGAACGAAGCTGCCCGCTGTCTGGATGAAGGAATTATCAGCAGCACGGATGTCGGCGATTTGGGTGCCATCTTCGGGCTCGGTTTCCCTCCCTTTCTCGGCGGGCCGTTCCATCATGCACAACAGCTGGGTTATGCACGGGTTTCGCAGACCCTTTCTGATATGGCAGGCAAGTACGGCAAACGCTTTGCGCCGGCCGCGCACTGGACAAAATCTTCCCACTGATTCGTTTTTTTTGACGGCAGGCAGCGGAATATTGCGAAAGTTTGAAGGCAAGCCCGATACACCTGCAAAGGGACGGGCAAACTCGTTTTTTCGAATGGGGCAAACCGTGACAAACGGATTTCAAAAACAGCCGACTCGCCGTGCGTTACGCACACCCGCGGCCTTTACCGCGGTGCTCATGCTGTTGTCCTGTGAATCGGCGCCGCCGCAAATCAACACGGCTCAACCCATCTCGTGGGGAGAATCTGCGGTAACCCAGCTTGCTCCTCAAACCGAGACGACATCCAATCCTTGGCGGAAAATCGATGTTCTGACCCGCGGTGTGCTGACCATCGGACTTCAATCCAACGACAACGGCGGAAAAATTCAACTCAATGTGCGCAGTGCAAACGGACGCAGCAACATTTTTCGGAAAGAAATCGAACTTGCGCCGAAGGCTCCAATCAACATCACACTGAATGTTGAAGCAGGAACCTACTACATGATTCTCGAACCGCTTCAGGGACAGGTGATCAGCGCTGCGATCTCGGCAAGATTTCAACCCGAAGATCCCGACGCACTTTCGGGTCCCGACAAAAAGCGCGACGGCGCGCAGCTGCTTGTCAATGCCCAAGCCCGCGAAGGGGCAGTGAGCTACAAAGACGGCAATCGCACCAACTGGTACAAGTATGAAGTGCCGAATTCCGAAACTCTCGATTTCCGCTTTTCGCCCGCAAGCCAAGCCAAAGGTGTCAAAGCAGAATGCATTTCACCGACCGGAATTAGTTTTGAACTCTCGGCGCAGGACAAACTGATCGTACGTGAACCCGGCACAGTCTGGATCAGAGTTTATGCCGACCAGTCCGATTCCGGCGGAGGGTATTCTCTGAGTGCGTCGTCCTCGCCCGTCACAGGTGCACAGCGCAAAGGAATCATTCTCAAGTACCAGACGACTTTTGCGACAATCAACATGGGTGCCGATGACGGCATCAGGGAAGGTCTCAAAGGCTATATTCAACGCCCTGACGGGACGCTCGTGGACTTTGTCATCGAGAAGGCTCTTCGCCGCTCGTCCACGGCAAAGTCCGCGAGCAAGTTTCAGGATTCAGATCTGAACCTCACGGTTCACTTCGAGAAAAAATAAACCGCAGCCGCCGAATCAGTTCAGTTTGACAGACTCAATGACAACCGGTTTGACCGGCACATCGCTGTGCATGCCGAAAGTTGAAGTTTTGGTTACGCCGATTTCGTCGACAATCTGCATCCCCTCGGTGACTTTTCCGAACACCGTGTAGCCGCCGTTGCTCGGAAAATCGAGGAACGTATTATCAACAAGGTTGATGAAGAATTGCGCCGTGGCGGAATTCACATCGTTTGTGCGCGCCATTGCGATTGTGCCGCGGGCATTTTTCAGTCCGTTCGACGCTTCCGACTTGACCGGTGCTTTGGTCGGCTTTTGTGACATTTTCTCGTCAAAACCGCCGCCCTGAATCATAAACTTGTCAATCACGCGGTGAAAAATCGTTTTATCGTAATGCCCTGCCTTCACATAGCTCATAAAATTTTCGACTGTTGCGGGAGCTTTTTCTTTGTCGAGCTCAATCTTGATTGTGCCCTTGTTTGTGACCATTGTGACTGAAACTGCGTTGGGGTTCATTTTCTTTCCCTCTTTGGTTTGCGATTTTTCTTTTTTGGACTCTTTTTTGGATTGGGTTTTACTTCCGGCAGCCTCGGTCTTCGGAGCTGCCTTCTGCTCATTTGCATATCCTGCAGAGGCAAAAAACATTCCACAGGCAACGACGAGTGACGCAGAAACGCGGCTGAATGAGATCATGAAATCCTCCTTGGTTTTCGATCTTATTTGGAAACAAACTGAAGCCAATTTATTTAATTCTGGTTTACATCAATTCCCCAAAAGACGCCGCATTCTTCTTTGACAAGCGCAACGAATGCCTGCGGTGACATCGCATCACGGTTTTTGCCGTCGCGATAGCGGGGAGTGATTGTACGATGCTCAACTTCCTTGTCACCGATAACGAGCATGTAGGGAATCTTGCTGACCTGCGCCTCGCGGACTTTTGCAGAAAGCGTGTCGTTGCTGAAGTCGGTGTCCACGCGGATTCCTGCAGCAAACAGCTGCTGACGAACCTGCTCACCCCATTCGACACAGGATTCCTTGACCGTAACAATACGTGCCTGCGTCGGAGTAAGACCCAACGGAAAATGACCGGCCGTGTGCTCGATGAACACACCCATAAAACGCTCGACCGAGCCCAAAACAGCGCGGTGAATCATGACCGGAACTTCGGGCTTGTTGCCTGCCGAAACGTAAGATGCGCCCAGTCGGCCGGCAGTCTGAAAATCAAGCTGAATTGTTGCACACTGATGAAAGCGTCCAATCGCATCCTTCACTTTGATGTCAATTTTGGGGCCGTAGAATGCGCCGTCGCCGGGGTTCAGCATATAATCAATTCCTTCACCCTTGAGTGCCTCGACCAGTGCATTTTCCGCAGTGTCCCACAATTCTTCCGCTCCCACCCGTTTTTCCGGACGAGTCGAAAGATAAAAACGGACTTCTTCAAACGTCAGGTCGCGATAAGCTTCACGCACAAAACGCAACGCCAGTTTCATTTCGTTTTGAATCTGGTCGGGTGAGCAAAAGATGTGGCCGTCGTCCTGAGTGATACGGCGGACGCGGGTCAGTCCGTGCACAGTGCCGCTCAATTCGTTGCGGTGAACAACCCCGAATTCGGCGTAACGCAACGGAAGCTCGCGATAACTGCGAAGACCCGTCTGAAAAACCTTGACGTGGGCCGGACAGCTCATGGGTTTGATTGCATATTGCTGCTCATCGACCTGCGTAAAGAACATATTCTCGCGGTAATTGTCGTAATGGCCGCTCATCTTCCACAGGTCCACGTTCATGACCTGAGGAGTATGAATTTCCCTGAAACCGAACTCGGCCTGTTTTCTGCGAATGTAGTTTTGAAGAAGAACAAAAAGCTTTGCACCGTTGGGCAGAAAAAATGGAGCGCCGACAGCAGATTCCGGAATCAGCGTAAAAAGTTCGAGTTGTTTGCCGAGCACGACGTGATCGCGTTTTTTCGCCTCTTCAAGCATGTGGATATATGCGTCGAGATCTTTTTTATTGGCCCATGCGGTCCCGTAAATACGGGTCAGCTGATCGTTGTCTTTGTTTGCACGCCAGTATGCACCGGCAATACTCATGAGCTTGAACGCACCGAGCTTGCCTGTGCTTGGAACGTGAGGACCGCGGCAAAGGTCTCCCCAACCGCCCATTTCATAGATTTTGATTGCCTGATCGGCAGGAATATCCTGAACAATTTCGGCTTTGAATTTTTCACCGATCTTCAGAAAATGTTTTGTCGCCTCGTCGCGCGAAACAACTTTGGGAGTGACCTTATAATCCTTGGAGACGATTTCCTGCATCTTTTTTTCGATGTTTTCAAAATCGTTCGAGCTGATTTTAACGCCTTCAGGGGGCTTGATGTCGTAATAAAACTGATTTTCAACCACCGGACCGATGGTGATCTGCGTGCCCGGAAACACTTCCTGAAGTGCCATCGCCATCAGGTGGGCCGTGGAGTGCCGGATAATCTCGAGACCTTCGGGCGAGTTCCCGACCACAATTTCAATTTTTTCGCCGCCCTTGAGCTCGGTAACCAAATCTGCAAGCTGCCCGTTTACTTTTCCGGCGACTGCATTGCGCGCGAGGCCCGGCCCGATATTCGCCGCGACGTCCGCAAGGGTGCAAGGCGAAGGAAGTGTGCGGGTAGAACCGTCTGGCAATGAAACGCTGATTTGTGAGCTCAAAAGTCAATCCTCCGGACAATCGGCCGCAGAACACGGCCGCCAATGGTTTATGACACTGCTAAGACCTGCGCAACAACCGCAGCAGCAGCACACGGTGCCGTTCAAGAATCCCCTCCAGCGCCTCGATCTCCTCCGCGCTGAACCATGAAATTTCCATAATTTCAGATACCTGAGGAATCCATTCGGCCATTTCCTGATGTGTTACCTTTCGGCTTGCAGAAAAGACCAACTCAAGCATGGAAAAATTCTCGCTGACGCAGGAATCTGCGATCTTGAAATCAACAGGATCTGCCTGCGGACGGGCAGTTTCCCATCTGAGTTCTTCCCTGAGTTCCCGTCTCAGCGCACTTTCCGGCGATTCAGGCCATTCTGTCAGCCCACCCGGCAATCCCCATGGTCTGACTCTTCCCTTATGTTTCAAGAGACAGACTTTGCCGTCTTCCGCACGTTGCACAAACGCGAGACTTCCGACCGTCCACCGCGGTCCTGCAATCCGCAGCCAAACACGGATAAAGCGTGCACGCAGCCTTTTCAAAAGAAGGGGCAGAGGCTTGCCGGCATGGCTCGCTTGCGTGTAAGTCATCGGTAACACCTGCTCAATTCTGCATTCAGGGGAGTTTTTCCATGAGTCATTCGCGTCTGGTTCTACTTTTTCCGGGTCAAGGCAGTCAGTCCGTCGGTATGGGACGGGAACTTTCAGAAAATTTTTCTGAATTCCGCCAAACCCTCGCAGAAGCATCCGACGCACTGGGTTACTCAATGGAGCAGCTGTGTTTCGAAGACCCGAACAAACAGCTTGGTCTCACAGAGTACACGCAACCCGCTCTGCTGGCGAGCAGCGTAGCGGTGCACAGGGTTCTTTCCTCGCGTGTCAACCTGAGCGGAGTGGCGTGTGTTGCCGGCCATAGTCTCGGTGAATATTCCGCGCTCGTTTGTGCGGGAGCTCTTAATTTCGCAGATGCACTGAAGGCCGTCCGGTTTCGCGGTCAGGCCATGCAGCGTGCCGTACCGGTCGGTGTCGGTGCCATGGCTGCTTATATCGGAACACAGGTTGAGAAAGTTGTGTCCCTCTGCAAAGAGATCAGCACCCAAAAAAGCAGTGTTGAACCTGTAAACTTCAACTCCCGTTCGCAAATTGTCATCAGCGGCCACAAAGAAGCAGTTGACGCGGTTGTAGCGAGAATTTCTGCCGAGAAATTGGGGCGCGGCCTGCCGCTGCCCGTCAGTGCGCCCTTCCATTCCGCCCTTATGCAGCCCGCAGCTCAGGAAATGCAGGATTACCTTGAAAAGGTCGTTCTTACGGCATTGAAGAAGCCGATTTATGCCAACGTTGATGCCCGCAAGTATTCAGGGAGTGAGTACTCGCGTATGCATCTGGTGAAACAAGTCGCAAGTGCGGTGCTCTGGACCCAAACGCTGGATGCCGTTTCTGCAGCCGAGCAGCCGACCCTCTGGCTCGAAGTCGGTGCCGGCACCGTTCTTCAGGGACTCTGCAAAAAAACACTCGACAATGCCGCAACTGCAGGTACACAGGATTTGGAAGCGGTCAAAGCCGTTCTTAATGCACTTGGAGCCTGAAAAGCGTGGCAAAACTCAAATCAACTGAAGATATCAAAATGATGCGGGCAGCGGGACGACTTGCTGCCGAAACACTCCGCCACGTCGGCCAGTTCGTGAAAGCCGGCGTATCAACCGAAGAACTCAACACAATCGTGCACGACTATATTGTTGCGCATGGCGCGTACCCGAGCCCGCTGAATTACAAAGGCTTTCCCAAGTCGGTGTGCACGAGCATCAATGATGTCATCTGCCACGGAATTCCTCATCCCGATGTCAAACTGGCTGAAGGAGATATTATCAACATCGATGTGACCGTGACACTCGACGGCTACTTTGGCGATACCAGCAGAACATTTTACGTTGGCTCGGAAATTTCGGCGGACCGCCGGCTTGTGACCGAAACATCAGCAGAATCTCTGGCACGAGCGATTGCCGTGTGCAGTCACGGAGTTCGCGTCGGAGACATCGGCGAGGCCATTCAGAGCTATGCCGAGTCAAAAGGCTGCAGTGTTGTCCGCGATTTCGTGGGTCATGGAATCGGACGGGTGTTCCACGAAGAACCTGCCATTACCCATTACGGCCGAGCAGGTACCGGAACCAAACTTGTCCGCGGAATGTGCTTTACAATTGAACCGATGATCAACGGCGGCGACTGGCGCAGTAAAATGCTCAAAGACGGATGGACAGCCGTAACGCCGGACGGCAAGCCGAGCGCTCAATTTGAGCACACAATCGCTTTGGTTGCGGACGGCCTCGAAATTCTGACTGCTCTTCCGGATGATCCCATCGCATTGAGGGCCCGCGAACTCGGAGCAAAAATAATCTGGCCTGAACTCGTCTGAGTCTGCTTCTCCCGCAAACTCTTTCGATGGCAGAAGACTTTCAATCTCGATTCAAAATCACGGCTGCATTAATTTTCTTTTGTCCCTGAACACTTTGGAGGACTAAAGAAATGAACAATATCGACCTGTGGCGCAACCGTTCTCTGGTTCCCGCGCGGCTTTTGGGCGCACCGCTTTCCTCAAATTTCTTCCGGCGGATGGACCGCCTGATTGAAGATTTTATGAATGAATTTTCCGACATCGGAGCGCGCGAGGGATCTGCACAGTCATTTGAGCCGCCGTGTGATCTGATGGAAAGTGACGACAAATACCAACTGTGCATTGATCTCCCCGGCATGCATGCCCGCGATGTCAACGTTGAAGTCATCGGCAACAGCGTAACGGTGTGGGGCGAAAGAAAGACAGAACGAAAAACAGAAAAAGGCGGGACCCAGTATCACGAACGCAGACTTGGGGCATTTGAACGCAGAGTCCAGCTTCCGGAAAACGTCAATGCCGAGAAAATTCAGGCACACTTTGATGCCGGAGTGCTGACTGTCATGCTGCCCAAGGCAGGTCACGCCCAGAAGAAAAAAATCAACGTCATAGAATCCGGTTCACAAACGACTGAAATTAAAATTGAAGGAAAAAAAGAAGGTACCGCGGAACACAAAAAATCGGCGTGACACAGGAGGATCGCAGATGAACAGGACTATCTGCATTCTTTCGGCCTTCTGTGCATTCGTGCCGGTGTTCGCAGGACATTCTGCCGCAACGGCAGGTCAAAACGGACGTGCGCCCAAATACACACCGGCGCAGGGAATGATGGGCGGGTGGCATTATGACAGTATGTACGGGCGGCAATATTTTAGCGGGACTGAAGTGACCGTCCGCGGAACCATCACGGACATCGGTGCATTTATGCCGCTGCGGGGCATGAGAAACGGCAGCAGAATTATCCTGAAAACCGATAAGGGAAACGTCACGGTTCATCTCGGTCCTTACTGGTACATTGACGCACAGGACCTGAAACTTGAAAAAGGACAGAGTATTGAAGTGGAAGGCCGGCAAATCGGCAGCGGCAAAGAGGCCTTTATCATTGCGTCGGCGATCATTGCCGGCAAAGAAAAACTGAGTCTGAGAGACTCGGCTGGAATTCCAAATTGGTGTGCCATGCGCCCGTATTCGCCGCCGACACCCCGAAAAGAACCTCAGGAAAAGTCGCCATAATTCCTGAGATTCAATTAACCTGCCGTGATCATCCGGTCTTTTTTTTGCCATAAATAATTCAAAGATCTTGTATTGACCGTGCTTATGGCCTCTGATAACCCAACAAACGGCTGAAAAAAGGTGTCGTTTTAACACTCACTCGAAACAGACCGGAGATATCGCATGTTCAATTTGCGCCAGAGTTCCCTGACCCGCATCTGCAAGTCTCTCGTCCTGTGTCTTCCTTTGAGTGCGGCACTGTTTGCTGCCTCGCCGGCACAGGCGCGGGGCCGTCATTCAAACCGCTATCAACCCCGTCCTCAGCAACCCTCGCAACCGCAAAACCACGGCACCGAAAGACCGCTGAAAAAAGTTGTCGCCGGCTGCGGCGATAAAGCGCTTCTTACGATTGCAACTTACAACGTAGAAAACTTCTGGGATGACGTTGAGGCGAATTCCGGCAGCGCCAACTACGATGAATACAAAGCCAACGGTTCCAACTGGTACAGCGACAAGATGTATCAAAAGAAAGCCGAAAGTCTGGTGGAGGCCGTGCGTATGGCAGGCTCTCCCGACGTTGTTGCGATGCAGGAAATAGAAAGTGCCGGCAACAAAAGCCGCTCACTTGAAATCCTCAAACCCTATGCGCAGACTTTGGGTTACAAGTACTTTGCTCTCGGATTGCAAAACCCGAACAATCCCGTTTCAGTGACAACGGCGGTGATGAGCAAATATCCGATCGTCAAAAACGAAAATCTGGATTTCATAATGAGCGGAAGCCAATTTTCTTCCGCAAATCATGAAGACGATTCTTCTGCAGAACTCAACACGTCTGCCCGTGACCCGCAGGTTGTCACGATTGATGTTGAAGGCAATCCTGTTCGTCTTTACACGGCACACTGGAAGAGCCGCAGGGGTGATCAGAACTCCGGTAACGCGATGAGAAATGCAGTTGCCGAGCTGATCAAGAAGGACATTGACAAACAAACCGCATCAAATCCCAACCTTGATGTTCTGGTCATGGGTGACTTCAATTCCGATTACAACGAGACTCCTTTGCAGAACGGCATGAATTCAACCGATGACAAAAACAATCTGAAGGCGGACCTGACAAACGACAAGATGTACAACCTCTGGTTTGAGCTTCCGTCTTCGGAGCGCTGCTCCTACATGCATGACGGTCAGCTTCAGTGTCTTGATCACATGCTCGTGAACTCGCGACTGTTCGACGGCAAAGGGATCGATTTGGTCGAAGAAAGCTTTCTTGTTGTGGGCCATAACGGCGGTGAAGCAGCTCAAAAACTCCTGCGCTCGGACGGCAGAACTCCCAACCGCTGGGGTATGCAGAAAAACAACAACAGATCTTTCTTTACCGGAACAGGGTTTTCAGACCATCTGCCGCTGACTGCCACTTTCAAGATTCCAAGCCTCTGCACAACCGGCCGCTGAAAGCCGGCGAAAGAGAATTTATCCGGCTTTAAAAGGCTTGCGATCCACTCGGAACGCAAGCCTTTTTGCATTTTCCGTGGCATGAATCAGAAGGCGCAGACCGCGTAAAGCCCCTGACTGCCGAGGAGGGCGACAATGCGAAAAAAACGTCGTAAGGTCATAAGCCGTAAACGAAGGAAACGAGACCACTACACAGACGACGAAACCCCCGGCCCTGACTCGCTGGAGAAGCTTCCGCCCATCAACCGGAGGGACTTGCCGTCGCCTGATGACCCCGGAGTCGCACATTGTCCGAAACCCGTGAAACCGAGATCCTGAAAATCGCAGATGTGAGGGCGCAAAAGACCTGCAGCTGCGGTCATAATTACATGAGCCACATGGTGAGTCAGATTGGCCAGTACACCGGTTGGGGTTGGTTTTGGGTCCTGTTCGGCGTCACGACAGAACCCGTCCGAGTCAAATTCGTATGCCGCCGCTGCAGCACTGTTGTCGGCATCAGCGAAGACCCAAAGATACTCCGGCGGGACGTTTAAATTGCACCATTGCGGGCCAGCTGCCTGTATTTTGCGGCCTGCTTTTCTATCTGCTGTTTATCATCATCACTTTTCTTGTTCCACACGCTCCACATCATTCCCATACGGCGCGCAAATGACGGCCTTCCTGACTGCTGACGCTGAGTCTCTCCGATAAAACTCCAATAAAGAGAATTGAACGGGCAGGCATCTTCACCGACCGTCAGCTTTGGATTGTATTTGCAGGTCTTGCAATAATTGCTCATTTTATTGATGTAGTTTGCGCCCGAAACATAAGGCTTGGTCGCAAAGACCCCGCCGTCTGCGAACTGACTCATGCCAAGAACATTGGGTGACACAACCCATTCGTAAGCGTCCAGATAAACAGACCAGAACCACTCGTTGACCTCATGGGGGTTCGTATGGGTCAAAAGTGCAAAATTACCGAGAACCATGAGCCTCGGAATGTGGTGGGAATATGCTGTTTCCCTGATTTGACCGACAATCGTTCCCAAGCAGTTCATCCGTGTGTTTTTCCCCCAGTACAAAGGAGGAAGTGTTTCGGAAAATCCGAAAAAATTACATGCGGAATAGTCGCCGCTGTGACGAAGATAAACCAACCGGACAAATTCTCTCCAGCCCAAAATTTGCCGGATAAATCCCTCACGCGACGCAATCGGCACTCCGGCATCCGCATTTTCTGCGGCACTGAGAATTTGCCGGACAGACAACAGCTGAATATTCATTGCAGCCGATAATCCTGAATGAAACAGGCCTGCCGACTGAGAAATCATCGCGTCTTCGTATGGACCGAACAGCGAAAGTCTGTTTTTGACAAAATCGTTCAAAAATCGTTTGGCAGAAGCTGCGTGCGTCGGAATCCGCGGCATAATCCAGTCCCCGAAGCGCTCCGCGGGAACATACTTGCGCAGCATTGATATAACCTCTGCCGCAATCTCTTTGTCTCTTTCATCCAGCCAGTCGTCATTGAAAAAATCACGCGGCGGATTGCGCTCCAGTTCTTTGTCGGGCGAAAGGCGGTTGTCCTTGTCAAAGTTCCATTGTCCGCCGGCAGGCTCGTCACCGTCCATTAAAATGCGGAATTTAACCCTCATTTTTCGGTAAAAATTTTCCATCAGATAAGGTGGTTTTGCAGGCAGCATGGAATCTTCGGCGAGAAAAAAAGGACTCGCATGAAAAACAATCCGTGCTTCTGTTCCTTCGGAAATCCATTTTCGCGCCCGCGGTTCGGACGGCTCGACAATGTGAATTTCTTTGCAGCCGAGTGAATTCAGCACGGCAGGAATAGAGCTCTCAGAGCCTTTTATGTACTTGAACGGAATTTTCGGACGATTCTGAATTATATGCTCAGAAAACCTTCTCATACAGACAAGAAGATAAATGAGTTTCTGAGGATGATAAGGCAGCCACTCCATTCGGGGAACCGACTCAATCATGACCAGATTCTCATCTGCCGCCCAATCCCGCTTCATCAAAAACGGATGGTCTTCACTGAGCTGATCACCAAGAATTAAATACAATTTACCGCTCAAGGATTCTTCCCCGCATGAAAAACACCTTCCGAATCTTCTCAGATTTATCCGTTTTGGGAAGGAGAAGCCCGCAAAATGGCAGACATTGATGATGAGACTTAGCATGCGGACTGGTTTGGTCACCACGGAGTCTGAATTCAGAAGAGGAGATGAACAATGACGCAAGAACAGGAAAAGACACAGAACAAACCCGCAGACTCCCAAATTAAAGCGGCGGGTAAAATGACAGTGGAAGAAGCAGGACGACGCGGCGGTGAACGCACGGCACAGACACGGGGACACGAATTCTATCAGTCGATTGGAAAAAAGGGCGGAGAGGTTGTCAGCCGTGACAAACAGCATATGGCATCAATCGGACGCAAGGGCGGCGAAGCCGTCAGCCGCGACAGGGCACACATGGCACTTATAGGTCAAAAAGGCGGAGAAGCCAGAAGCCGGCATTTGAAGGCACAGCAAAGCAACAAACAACGGCAGGCACAAACGACAGGCGGTTCACCGGTCAAGGAATCGCCGACAAATGAGGCTACACAGGCGGCAGCCGAAGGGGGCCGTGAAAAGGCCGGCTGAGTTCATCCAATTGACACCGCCGGCATGCCGGAAGTTGCGGTAATAAACAAAAAAGGCGCTATTCCTGTGCACTGAAAACAATCTTCGGGATTTTGCAGTTTAACCACCTTTGCGATAAGTTCCGGCGCGGCCGGCGGCGACATATAATCCGTCTGCCCTGAAGAACAGAAACAAACCGGCAAAGGTGGAGATCTTTCGTGATGGTATCTGCGACGAAATATTCAAAGAATTGGCTGACTGAAGTTGAACTCCTCGACACCGCCCTCGAAAACCCCGACCTGAGTCTGCTTTCCGGCAACAAGTCAGGGACTGCCGCAAGCGCCGGTGCAGAAGTTCAGGGAATCATCCAGAAGGATCTGCTCGCCGGACTGAGTAATAGCCTCAACGTGTCGGTCCCGTGGTTTCTGAACCAAATGCCGCCGTTGTATCAATGGATCACGCCTCCGGAAGAGCGGCTGGAGCATCTGACGGAGATCGTGTCGGGTAAAATTCTCAGTGACGGGCAGGAAGTTGAGCGCTGGAACCAGAAGACACAGGCATCAACTATCATCGCGCCGGGGGCCGACGGAAACGCAGTTCTCAAACTCGCGCCGCGACTCGGCCGCCTGCAGGCCAAGTTCGTCTCGTACTTTCTTTCACACGACAACAAAGTTGCTGTTTCAACGACTCTGCAGTCTCCCTACAGAACCGGTGCCAATTGGGGCAGTGCAGACAAGCAGCAAAAGAAAACCTCGATCCTTCAGACACTCTCGCTCAAACCGTCAAATGAAGTTGAATTGTTTTTAAACTCAATTGACGTCGACCTGCTCGAGCGCAGCACTGCCAAGATGCTTGCGGTGGGATATTCCGCCGTCAAATACTGCCGCGAAAACGAAAACGCTTACATCAATGTAACGATGCTCAAAGAAGAGAACGAGGCCGGCTTCCGCGTTGACATTGGCCTTAAGGGTTTT
Source organism: Pseudomonadota bacterium (assembly GCA_009926615.1). Lineage (GTDB taxonomy): Bacteria > Bdellovibrionota_B > Oligoflexia > Silvanigrellales > Silvanigrellaceae > RFOM01. Next base: position 16,735 of record RFOM01000037.1, on the reverse strand, counting down.
CCTGTGACTGCAGGCCTCGAGAACGTCGTCGGCATCCTGAACCGCTACCAGTTCAGCGTCCGGCGCGCCCTCGGCTTTGAAATCAGGCTCGTCGACAATGAGCAGTTCGCCATCATCCAGATTTCCGCCATTGCCAATTCCGGAGAGAGAATGAATCCGGATTCAACCCCTTGGGGCCGCGTAATGAAAGCGCTCAAGGCGCTGAACTACGTTGACCACGGCGACGAGTTTTCGGCGCTTATGCAAGGAAACAATCCGCAAAGTCTCAATGAAACGAATCTCATCCGTGCAGTCGCCAACTGGTCGCACATCTTTTTGACCAAAGTGAACCCTTACTACTACTCGCTCGATCGGGTCTCAAAAGTCATCGTCCGGAATGACGCCTTCATGGAGAACTGCATCAGGTATTTCCGTGCACGATTTGATCCGCGGTTCAACGGAGACCGCAAGTCGCGCGCTGCCGAAGTTTCAAGAAACATCGAAGGCATGCTGGTCGACATTCAGGACGATGTCGAAAGAAACATCCTGCGCGAAGGTTTCAATTTTCTTCAGAACATTCTCAAAACAAACTATTTCCTTGTCTCCAAAGGCGGTCTGTCGTTCCGCGTTGATCCCAAGTGCCTGAACAAGGAATTTTATCCCGAATCACCCTATGGGATCTTCTTCATGATCGGCCGCGACTTCCGCGGCTTTCAGGTCAGGTACCGCGACATTGCCCGCGGCGGTGTGCGAGTCGTAATGCCGCGCAACTCGGCCGATTACGACAATGCTCTTGCCGGTGTTTTCGACGAAGTCAACGGACTCGCATCTGCGCAGCAAATGAAAAACAAAGACATCCCCGAGGGCGGATCGAAGGCCGTTTTGGTTGTGCGTCCCGGCGGAAACCGTGCCCTTGCGGTCAAAGCAGCAATTTCAGGACTGCTTGACCTCATTACGCTCGATGCCAAGACAGGCAAACTTGCCGACGGAATCATCGACTACTTCGGACAGGAAGAAATCATTTATTTGGGGCCGGATGAAAACATGACCGATGACCTTATTGTCTGGGTCATCGAACATGCGCTCTATCGCGGCTACAAATACGCTTATGCGTTTATGTCGAGCAAGCCGGACTTTGGAATCAACCACAAAACTTACGGGGTGACCTCGGAAGGCTTGAACGTTTACCTCGACAACACGTTGCAGTATCTGAAGCTCAACTCACCGCAGTCCACTTTCAGGGTCAAAATGACGGGCGGACCGGACGGGGATGTGGCCGGCAACGAACTCAAAATTCTTCACCGTGAATACGGAGAACGTGCAAAGGTCGTTGCAGTCGGAGACGGATACGGCGCAGCTTTCGATCCGAACGGTTTGAATTGGGACGAACTGCTCAGGCTTGTGCGTGAGAACAAGTCCATTGTTGAATTCAACAAGAGCAAACTGGGCAGCGACACCAAGGCGTTTGTCATCTCTGCCGACTCCAAGGAAAACATCAAGACACGCGACAATCTTTACGCAAACGTCGAAGCGGAAATTTTTATTCCTGCCGGCGGACGCCCCTACACGGTCAAAGAATCCAACTGGCAGCGCTACCTGAAATCCGACGGTACTCCGAGTTCGCTTGCCATCGTTGAAGGCGCAAATATTTTCTTTACCGATGTTGCCCGCAAAAAATTAATGCAGAGCGGAGTTGTCGTCATCAAAGACAGTTCGGCCAACAAGACCGGCGTGATTTGCTCATCGTATGAGATTATTGCCTGCCTGACGCTCGCCCCCGAAGAGTTTGCGGCAATCAAAACCACCTACGTCAATCAGGTCATTATGCTTTTGCGTGACAAGGCCGACAGGGAAGCGAAATTGCTGTTCAGAGAGTGGACGAAGAGTCCCAATGAAACAAATCTTGTTGCTCTGAGTTACGAAATTTCGGCACAAATCAACAAAGCGAAAGACATTGCCCGCGAGCGGCTCAACAAGATGTCTGATTCGGAGTTGTCTGCCGAGAAGTTCAACTTCATTCTTTACCAGCACTGCCCGCAGATTCTCGTCGAAAAATATCGCGACCGGATCATTTCAAGACTGCCGCGCGCGCACAAAATCGCTATTATGAGCGCATATATGGCGAGCCATCTGATTTACAAAGAAGGCCTGTCCCTTCTTGAAACGCTGGATCCGGAGCGCGTCTACAAGCTGGCCCTTGAATACATTGACGCCGAGCAGGCAGTCGACCGGATGATTCTGGACGTCAGCAACAGCACACTCCCCGAGAAGGACAAGCTTGTTGAAATTCTCAGAGGAGCCGGAGCCAAACAACTCGCCTCGAGTCGTCTATGACCGCAATGACCCGCCGGCGGATTTTTTTCCTGACTGCATCAGCGGCTGCCTTTTGGGTCCTGATGCCGTTGCTGGCGGGAATTCTTCTGGGCGCAGCGCTCGCCTTTCTCAGCGAGCCCCTGAACCTCAGGCTGAACAGTTTTTTCTCGGCACGCAGCGGCTCTCGCAAGTCTGCTGCCCTTTCGGTTCTCATTGTAATTTCGCTGACAGTGATTTTTTTGATTCCTTTTTCTGCTGTCGTGCTTGGAGCGGTCGAACAGATATCGAAAAGCATGAAATCCATCGCCGCAGGCGATGCGAGGCAGATGTTCGAGTCAGTATCGCAGCAGCTGAAAAAGCTTCTCAGTCTGTTGCCGGTCAACGTGGAACCGCAGCATCTCACATCACTCCTTATCGAGGCAGCTCAACGCGCGATGACAATTCTGGGGCAGGGAACCGGACGCTGGTTGTCCGAACTTCCGTCGGCCATGTTTACATCCATTCTGGCACTTCTCAGCTGGGGATATTTTTTGATCTCAGGCCGGCAATTGCGCATCGCAGTTCTCAGATACCTTTTCCCTTGGCCGGCGGAACGTTCGCTTCTCAGACTGACTTTTTCGGAGCTGTTCAAATCTCTGGTGCTTGCCAACATTCTTGTCTCCGTTATTCAGGCGGTCATCATCGGAATTTTTCTTGCGTCAACAGGCGTTCCGCATCTGCTTTTATGGACGTCAGCTGCGTTTTTCCTCTCGTTCATACCGGTTGTCGGAACAGCGCCTGTCACATTGGGGGGCGCCCTCTGGTGCTGGACAATTGCCGGAAGTCCCGAAAAGGCAATCGCAATGATCGTTTGTGCCGTTGTCGCGGGAACGTCGGATAATTTCATTCGGCCGCTTGTTGCCCGCGGAGCAGGAGCGCTCGACCCGTTCTGGATGTTTCTGGCAATGATGGGCGGCTTGGCTCAATTTGGACCCGCAGGATTTCTGCTGGGACCGTTTGCACTGGCGCTGGCAATTTCGTCGGCTTCGGTGCTGAGAAACTCTCTCAAAATCCGGACAGGTGAATTGCAACAATGAAAAATCTTCGCGAATTCATTGCCGCGCTGCGCGCCCGCGGCGAAGTTCAGGACATTGACGTTCAGGTCGATCCGCATCTTGAACTGGCTGAAATTCATCGCCGCGTCATTGAAAATAATGGAAAAGTTCTGTTTTTCAAAAATGTGAAGGGGAGTCCTTTTCCGGTCGTGACAAATCTGTTCGGCAATGTTTCCAGAATTGAACTTGCCTTCGGAAACCGACCCGAAAAATTTGTGCAGCGTGCAGCCGACCTTGTTCACCATGCTTTACCGCCAAAATTGAGTACATTTTGGAACGCCCGCGATCTTGCATTTGATGCCCTGAAAATCGGCTTGAAGACGAAACGCAACGGTCCGGTTTTTGAGGTTGAAAGCCCGTTGATTCAGGGACGGGGACTTGATGAACTGCCGGCGCTGGTGCAATGGCCTGAGGACGGCGGACGGTTCGTCACTCTGCCTTTGGTTTATACGCAGCATCCGCAGTCCGGAAAACACAACCTTGGGATGTACCGCATCCATATCTATGATGAAAAAACGACGGGCATGCACTGGCAAATCCACAAAGGCGGAGGATTCCATTACGCTGCCGCACAGGCAAAGAACGAAAGTTTGCCGGTCAATTTGCTGATCGGCGGACCGCCTGCACTTATATTGTCCGCAATCGCGCCGCTGCCCGAAGATATTCCCGAACTCATGTTGTGCAGTCTGCTGATGGGTGAAAAGGTCAACATGACACGGAAGGATGACTTGGCCTATCCGATTGTGAGTGAAGCGGAGTTTGCGATTGTCGGTGAGGTTCCCGCACACGAGCGCCGGACGGAAGGCCCTTTCGGTGACCATTACGGATACTATTCACTTGCCCATCCCTATCCCGTGTTCAATGTTAAAAGAATGTTTCACCGCAAAGATGCGATTTATCCCGCAACGGTTGTCGGCAAACCGCGTCAGGAAGATTTTTATATCGGGGATTATCTTCAAAAATTGCTTTCCCCTTTATTTCCAATCGTCATGCCCAGTGTCCTTGAGCTTAAAACCTACGGAGAAACCGGATTTCATGCTCTTGCCGCAGCGCGTGTCAAAGACAGGTACGAACGGGAAGCCATAGCCAGCGGGCTGAGAATTCTCGGTGAGGGACAGCTTTCCCTGCAAAAGTTTCTGATGCTGACCGACGGCAACGTGAATCTGGATAATTTTCGTGAAACTCTTGTGTATTTTCTTGAACGCACAAACTGGGACAAAGATCTCTTTGTCATCAGCAATGTGAGTCAGGATACGCTGGATTACAGCGGACCCAAGGTCAATGAAGGAAGCAAGGGTATCTGGCTTGCACTTGGTCCGTCACGGCGTGCGCTGAACGGAAATCCGCCTCCGGAGTTGCCTTCCGGAGTCAGGGACGCAAAGGTTTTTGTCCAAGGCTGTCTGGTGATTTCCGGTCCCGCTTTTTCGGATTCTCCCGATTTTGTCAGTGAAATTTGCCGCCATCAGGGATTCGCCGGCTACGAACTTGTGCTGGTCGTCGATGACGTGCGGGAAGCAACTGCGAGCGAAGAAAAATTTCTGTGGACATGGTTCACACGTTTTGAACCGGCAGCCGATATTCATGCTGCAAAAATGTCTCACCGGCGTTTTCACACATCACTGGAAGCTCCTGTTTTTTTCGACAGCCGCATGAAGCCTTGGTATCCAAAAACGGTTGAACCTCACGAGGATACAGTGAAATTGGTTGACCGCCGGTGGAATGAATACTTCCGCTGATTGACGCTCCATGTCGCACTTCTGACCCGCTGCAGAATTTTAACTCATCCAAATATTCTCCCTCTGCCATCCTCCTTGGGGAGGACCTTGAAGTCATGAAACCGAATTCATTTGAATCGGATTATGCATTTCATTGTGCTTCGCTGCAGTCCCGTGCGGATGAGCTGATTTCACAATGGCCGGCGCTGGCCGGATTTTGGAATCGGTGGTGCAAAGAGCACCTAGCAACTGCGCGGAAACTGTCAGGCCGTGAATTTAAGTCTTCCGACGACGGATCATCGTGGACAGAGTTGCTGACGCGACGTCAACGGATGATTTCGGCATTGAGTCAGGGACTCAAAACGGCCGGCTTTCAGTCTGCGGAGTTTCGTGAATCACTCATGAAATTTCTGGCAGAGCATGACACGGGTTTCAAACGTCTTCTCCAAAAGGAATTGGAGAGCGTCAGAGAGCAGATGACTTTTGCGTTTTCGGTCAAAAAAACCATGAATGCGTATGCACAAACGGCTCAGTACCGGAGGGAGTAGGGATGCTGAAGGTGGACAGAAAAAACCAGTCTGGAAAGAATAATGACAAGCCGGTGCAGCTCTCGGAAAAAAAGAGCAAACCAACTTCAGTTTCCGCTGATGAAAATCAAAAGAAAATCAAGCCTTCAAAACTTGATACGCTGAAAGCAACTCCCTCAAGCGACAAACTTGTCGAATTCATCGAAAAGATGAAGCCGGCTCCCGAACAGAATTCACCGTCCAAGCAAAACTCCAACCAGGTTGCACAGCTTGGAAAGAAAATCGCCTTCGTTGCGCCGCTTCTGCCGCACCATTGCGAGCTTGAAATCTGGAATGCCGTGGTTGCGAAAACGGGTGTCAGCGGAGTTATTCTGACAGCCGATCAGGAAGAACGTTCTTTTCATACTTTTGTCGAAACCTGCAACCTTGCAAACATTCCCGTTGCCCTGACGTGCAAACCTCTTGAGACGACCCTTGAAAACAAATCATTTCTCGGCGGACTTGAGAACGAAATTCGTGACGCGGATCTGGTTGTTGCCGTCGGTGAAGCATCACTGTCGACCTATCAGGCGCTGAAAGCACGCCGGTCACTCCAGAACCGTTTGCTCATCTGGCAAAATGCCCCCCGTCCTCCGGCAACGCTCGGACTCTGGAGGGCAACTCCGTTTGCGGCACTTCCTCCGCAAATGACGCGCGAAAAAACCATCAGACGCGAAGTGCTCAAAACTTGCGACGCAATCATCTCGCTCGACAAAGAAGGAGCCACGTGGGCGTATCTTGAAGAAGTGAGCCCGCAGCGCATCCGCCGTATCAACCGCGGCGTCAACACACAAATTTTCAATCTTGAAAAATGGGAGAGCAACAAGCGCGACATCCGCAAGGCTCTCGGACTGGCAGCAAACGACTTTGTTCTTTTGCAAACCGGCCCGCTGGAAGTCGACTCAGGTGCACTTGACACAGTTTACGGTTTCAAGAGTCTGTTGCAGAGCCACTCAAAATTTGCAGGCAAAGTGAAGCTTCTGTTCTGCAGCACGGGCGCATCGAGTGCCGATGTCAGGCAGGCTGTTGTCGACCTGCAGCTTGAAGAACACGTGTTTTTCCTGAATCCGAGTGATTCCGGAAACAAGCTTCTTGTGGGCAACCAGCTTTCACCGCTGATTGCAGCCTGCGATGCTCTAATCCACAGCCCGCTTGCGCCCTCGAACGGCAGTCCGCAGAGATATTTGGATACCACCTATGACATCCTGTGCGGCATGGCCTGCGGCGTGACTATTCTTTCCAACGGCTTTGGATGGGCCGGCGAGTTTGCCAGCCGGTTCTATAAAACCTTTGCAGGCGGAAATATCCACAGCCTGTCCAGACTGATGTTCGAAGCGATCGACAAGCGCGAAAAACTCGCCAATGTGCGACGGGCTGCTTTCAAAGCCGTCGAGAACGAACTCAACTTTAACCAGACTGTGGATGATTTCGGGAAGATTATCTCGGCAACCCTGTCCGGCCCCAATGTTCAGGACACCAATTCGGCCGATTCCTTCTTTGAACAAATTGAAAAGACCATTCAGGGCAAACAGTATCTCGATGCCATTCATCTGATCAACAAAGCATTCTCGATGCCCGATCTGACAACGACCCAGCGGGCAAACCTGTTCCGCCACATCGGTGACTGCTTTACCAAACTCGGTGATCTCGAAAACGGTCAGGCGAATTACACGCGCGCGCTCGAACTTGATCCTTATTGCGGAAAAACCCTCATCGGCTTGGGAACTGTTGCGTTGCAGCAGCACAACTACAATGTTGCCGTTCCTCAGTTTCAAAAGGCCGTGGGACTTGCACCGCGCGATGACATGGCCAGCTTGGGCCTCGGTCTTGCGTTCGAAGGTCTCGGGGAACTTGAGGAAGCGCGTCGCTGGACAAGCCGTGCATGCAATCTGAACATCGAAAATACAGTTGCAATCTTCAATCTTGTCAAACTCGCATATGATACCGAATTCTTTGAAGAGGCAGAGCAAATTGTTTCGCGTTACGTCGGCCTGCATCCTCACGACATTAACATGGTCTTCACACTGGGCGGACTCGCATTCCGTTCAGGAAAGCTGGAAGAAGCTGCCAAACTGATGGAAAATATTTTGCTGCTTGACCCGATGAACAGTCGCGCGCACAGCCTTATGGGCCAGATTCAAAAGCGCAATGATGTTCGTCGTCAGGCTTGAAGCACCGAAGATTATGCTCAGGGAGACGGAGGATCAGGACAATGGCTGACATTCGGGTAAATGGACGACGCCTTGCATTGCTTCAGGATGAGACTGATTTAACTTCACTCATCGAGAAACTGGACCTCATCGCCGGCAGAAGCCAAAGCTGTTTGACGGCCATTCGCATCAACGGCAAAGAAGTTGATCTGGACCAGCCTGAGCTCTTCGCGGCAAACCGGCTGACAGACGCCGACGTCGCCGAGGCACGTATCGAGAATACTGCGCAGTTGTCGTACGAGAGCCTGCAGGTCGCGCAAGAGATGGCCGAATTGCTTGTCTTCGACATCAAAGTCGCGACACTCCGCATGTGGGATTCGAGTTCGCTGGCAGAAAAAGAACTCGAAACTCTGCTCAAAGACGGCCAGACATTTCTCACACTCGGTGCCCATCCGCTCGACTTGCTCCAAAGGTCACCCCAAGAATTGAGTGCAACAGCGCAGGACTGCCTGAAAGAACTGGACAGAATTGCTCAAAGTGTCGAAGACGCTACGCTTCTGGCTGTCAATCAGGAACTAAAAGACGCGTGTCATGTGCTGGTCGGACGGGTCATGCCCTCAATCGAGCGGTGGCTGGGTCTGACAGCTGTGTTTGCAAAAGAACTTGAAATCGACCGGCTCGAAAAACCAAGCTTGCCGGAAACCGCCGAAATTCTCGCGTTCAAACATCCCGAAGGAACCTCCTTCGTTAATATAACACGCTGATTTAATTGACTGTAAATTAAACAACAAGAACATTCCGACTAACCTTTGACGTCGGTCCTGATTTTTCAGGCTGAAACTCCGATACACCCAATGGAGATGATCGGAGTCCTCACAATGCCCCGTTTCGATTTCAAAATTCAACTCACGCACTGCTGCGCTGTCGCCCTCACAGCCATGTGTGTCGATGTTGCAGCGGGCTCCGAACTCAGACGGGAATATCTTTCGGCTCCTCTGTTGGGGTCCGGCGGTGCCGGTATTTCCGAAGTCACAGGGATCGATGCTCTCTTCTACAATCCTGCTGCTCTGGCACGGAGCCAGAGTCTGATCGGCGATATCGTTATTGTCAGTCCGCAGATTGAAGCAAGCGACAACGGTCTGCAGATATACAAAGACGTCAGCGCAAACAAAAACATGCTCGATATCGTCTCCGGAGTTGTCGGAAAACCGGTTCGCCTCGGAATTCAAAACGCAAGCGGCGCCAGTTTCAGGCGAACAGCTCTTGCTGTTATTCAGCGTGCCGATCTTCATCTTTCAATAAAAAACGATCCTTTTTCGGGCCTGCCGGTTGCAACGGTCAACAGCAGTGCACGCGTCGGTGCTGCATACGGATTGGGCCGCAGTTTTGCAGGCGGACAATTTCATCTCGGTGCCACCGGACTTGTCATGCAAAAGGCTGAAGCCAACCTGAGCGTCAATGCTCTTGAAGCGCAAAGTAAATTCAAAGATTCCGGCGGCAATTCCATGCTCAACGGGTTAATGAAACGGGGAGTCGGAGTCGGTGCTCACATCGGAGCGATGTTCACTCCGGATACAGATACGTCACCCGAAATCGCGCTTGTAGCCAGAAACTTCGGACTCTCCTACGGTGTCGGCGGAAAATCCGAGTCGCAAAGACCTGCACCGGAACTGCAAACGGTCGATTTCGGACTCACTGTCCAACCCGGTACCAAAAACAGCCGCGCACGGATGTCGCTCGATATTTATGACGTCTTGAACAAGTCTCAGCAGAATTTTTACAAGCGACTTCACCTCGGCACGGAAATAACGTTCGCAGGCATTGCAGGTGTGCAGGGCGGATTGAATCAGGGATATACGACCTACGGTGTTTTTATCAACACTAAAATTATCCGTCTGGATGCAGGAATATTCGCGGAAGAGCTTGGAAAATATCCGGGTGACTCAAAAAGCAGAAGCTACTACGGCAAACTGACTGTGGGGTGGACGAAATGAGAAAACTCACTGACAAACTCATTGTCACAGCGGGTGCAAAAACCGAATTTAAAAGCAACTCACGAAACACAGTCATTCTTCTGGTGACAGCATTTTTTGCGGCAGCAGGCTTGTCGGGCATAACTGCATGCGGATCGGGAAATGTATTCAGCAATGCCGTTAAAAGATCAGATACCGACAAAGCTCAGGCAGCTCTTGAAAACGGTGATACCGATTCTGCAATTTCAAGTTTGAACGAACATCTGAAAAAGAATCCGAACGATGCTTCTGCCCGCTCAATGCTGGCAAATGCATATCTCAAAAAATCGGGGGTTGACCTTCTCAAAATCGGGACCTCGATATCAGCGGGCAGCGCAGCATCGCAGTCCGACTGGTCTGCGGTCAGCGGTGCACTGCCCTCCGGCACGGCGGATAATATTGCAAACGTGCAGGCAGCTGTGCAGACACTGAGCAGCATTCCGGCAGACCAACGGAGTGATGAACAGAATTATCAACTGGCAATTGCCCAAACAACACTTGCGGTCACTGTTGCAAAAAAAGCCGCCGGTGATTCATCAGGACAGCTGACAGAGGAAAAAATCGACCAGATCAGTGACTCGGACGCTCTGACGATCTACAACGCTCTTAAGGGAAGCAAGGACGCAACAGAGTCCATGTCCAATCCCGATTCGGGCCTGAGTAAAGTCGGCTCAATTGCGGATGGCATTGACGGTCAGTCGGGAACCACAGAAGCCGAGCGTCTGCGCAATTTCTTAAAAACCAAGCGCTGAGACGGATAATCTATGAAAATCAGCTGTATTCAAACCAACCCCGGCAAAGATATTGTCCAAAACACGCAGTACGCCGAGGAAATGCTCAAGAGATTGAAACCTTCAACTCACTCCGCACATGTTGCAGTCTTTCCCGAAGTCTTCGCAGTCATGGGGGGGGACGACCTCCGGCTGAATTCTGCGAATGATCTCGGAGACGGACTGTTTAAGAAACTTTCTCAGTGGGCAAAAGAATATAATGTTTATCTGGTGGCCGGCACCCACGCCGAAAAAACCGGACGCGACGACAAGGTATACAACACCGCAACTGTATTCTCTTCGCAGGGAGCGCTGGTCGACGTGTACCGCAAAGTCCACCTGTTCAATCTGAAAGATTCCAACGGCCAACCGCTATACTGCGAATCCGACGTTTTCGAACAGGGTTCGGACACCAGCACTTTCGTTATCCCGTCGGGAGATGACAAGTGGCACTGCATGAATATTGTCTGCTACGATCTGAGGTTTCCTGAAATTGTCCGTCGTGAAATCTCGCGTTCCGGCGCAATCGATATTCTTTTTGTAACAGCAGCATTTACGCACCAGACAGGCAAAGATCACTGGGAAGTTCTTTTAAGAGCCCGAGCCATTGAAAACCAGTGCTTTGTCGTTGCGTGCAACCAAACCGGATTTCACTCTGAAGGCAAAAAGCGCAACTGGGGTCACTCAATGGTGATTGATCCATGGGGAACTGTTGTTGCCCAGCTTCAGGAAGATGTTGGAGTTCTGGAAGCCGAGATACACAAAGAAACACTCAGCAGCGCACGGGCCAGACTGCCCGCATTGCAGGACCGAGTCTTTAAAAGCTGATCTCCTGCAGGCCGGATAAAAACGCTCTGACAGACTGTTTGTGCCGCTGAGCAATGCCGTCAGTCTCAACAACTTTCTCAAGCTTCTGCTTTATTTTTGAGGCCGGAACCGCGTAGGTGAGCAGACTCCAGACTTCCTCATCCTTCCGGTCCTGCAAATCTCTTATGTAGCGCGAGTTTTGTATTTTCGGCTCCTTGGGAATTGCGCCGGTCCATACAAGGCCAATAACCTTACCCGAATTTCGTGCAACAATTGCGGAACCTGAATCACCGTGAGAGACACTGCATCCGGTCGCAAATGACCACGCACGGTATGAGGCCGGATTGTACTGGTCCGGATCGGCCATAAATCTGAATTCATCCTGTCCTGAAACAACGCGACAATCGGCGTTTTGATTCACCATCAGATTTCTGGCCGTGTTGCCCGCAATGCCGTATCCGGCTGTCAGCAATTGCATATTTTCAGCGACGGGATTTACAAAATCAACGAGACTCGCAAACGGTCTGAGGTCCGCATCGGCAGAGTCGGAAGCATCCAAAGTAAAAATCGCGAAATCGATTTCAGGCCAAGAACCAATCATTTCACGGCAACGATACTTTTTCTGTCTGATTGTAAAATTTACTGTCCGGCCGCTGCAGCCGGCATCTGTTTCCAGCACGTGATGGTTTGTTGCCATCAAATGCTGACCCGAAAACTTTCCGAGATAAAATGCCGTAGCTGAATTGAACAACGCTGTGGCCTGAACTGCACGGACCAAAACAGAATCACTTTGCGGCAATCCGGAAGAATCAATCTTCTTTTTTCCCCATTCATCTCCGATTTGATAATCAATGACACCGGAGAAATTAAAACGCTCAGCAAGATCCCGCACGGAAAGCGGAAATCCGGAGCCCAGCTTTGGAATGAACTGCTGCTCGGGATGTGCCGTCAACTCTTCAGCCCTGACTTCAAAACCGGAAGAAAACGAAAAACAAACAACCAGAAAACAAACACGGACAAATAAAGAAGGGTCACATGAAGATGCGGGCCGTTTGCAATGAGCCATGAGCACCCCCTCGAAGGTCTTATTTACAGGTGAGAGCACCAAATGTTCCGGTTAATTCAGCTTCAAGTCTGCCGTTTGCAAATTTCGAAAAATCGCATTTCAGGAGCGAAATAAACACGGAAGAGAAGTTTGACTCAACTTTACCATTAAGTCCGAGTCCGATTTTGAGATTAACATCATTAATACCCATATTATCGGAGACATTCATACGACCTGCCAAGTTTAGGGCAATGTCTTTGGCTTCGAATTTTGTATCAGGCATAATCTCTACCGACTTTTTGGCAAGTTTTATTTTCAATCTTGCAGCTGAAAATTCCTGTGCATCAATTCCCAAAGTCTCGTCGTCAAGCTTGAAAACAGCCTTTTTGACCGACACGTCCGTGTCTGCGGTCATTTTCTCAAGCGAGTCGGAAACTTCGGGCAATACCAGCTTTGCATAGCCCTGAAGTGCGCCGGATACGTTCAGACGCAGCAGCGGCATGATGAATGCCAGCTGCGGATCATTGCCGGACCTGACATATGCGAGTGCGTTCGCCACGAAAGAACTAATTTCGAAGTTTTTGAAATCAACGTCTATCTTTCCGGAGGGAATTTTCATATTCCGCGAATTTGCCATTTTTACGAGAGAAGAAATCTTGTTGTTGTATTTGACAACAAGAGTACCGCCGGTCTGGGTTACGAGCGCTTCTGCCTCGACATTTCCCCACAGAACAGGAATCAGACTCACACTTGCAACTGCGCGTCCGATTTTGATTCCGGCACTCGAATCGTTGACGTTGGCAATCTCCATATTCTCCAGCTGAACACCCAGCGGAAATTTCATTTTCAATCCCGCTATGCTGACGCGAATCGGAACTTTGCTCTGAATAAACGACTCATTTAATTTACTGATGGCCACTTCTTTAACGACATTCATCGGAAACGAGAAATACAGAAACAGAATGAACGAGAGAATTCCGACAAGTCCGTAAATCGCATAGACTTTGTATCTTTTGCCCCTTTTTGATCTCGGTACAGCCGATTCGCCCCAAGAATCGGACCCGAATTGTGAACGCATCGAAACACTTGAGGCTTCAGCGACCTCGTCTTCGGCTTCCATGACCGGATTGAGTACAGGCAGGTCCTCAACAATAAGACTGCTCTGGGGAGTTGTTTTTTCCATGGTTCGAAAGCTCCGTCTTATTTGTCACTGTTTCAGTTCGAAACCGTCGACCGTAAAATTTGATTCAAAGAACAGCTTTGTTCCGTATATTCCCTTGATTCTCAAATCAGTAACTCTGAGCAGAGATTCATCCGACTCAATGGCAATGACCAAGTCGATAATCTTTTTAAGACTGATGTTATTGACGCGGAACTCGGATCTGGATGTCTTGTATGTTTCGGACAGAGCGGGTGAACTTCTGATGAAGTCCTTTTCCGATGAAGGTTTGTCAGCCCGTGAGATTCTTCCGTTTTCAGGCTCCATGCCGATGGATTTTATTTTGCCGTCAATTGTTGAGGTCATCTTGACCGTAGCCGTAATTTTTCCGATTCGGTTTTTCAGCTCATCAAACCTCTTCTTCGCCACAGTATATTCAACCTGCTTTGCCCGCAGGGTGTTAATCGCGGCAAATGATGCGTCGAGCTGATTCTGCAGACCGGTGAGTGCCGATAAATACATCGCGATCAGCGCAAATATTGTCAGTCCCCCGAAAAGAAAAGCTCCCGCGATAACTCCGGTCCTTCCTTCCGCAGGCAGCTTGAAATAGCTGTCCATGAAATATTCGATTCGCTCATTCTGCTTGCCGAATACAAAATCGCGGACAGGCAACAGCCACTTCGGTATATCAGTCTGATTTCCATCCTGAATGGCATTTGCAGGCAAATTCATTTCAGTTCACCTCTTTTACCGTTGCACTGAGACTAAATCTCGTTTTGTTGGAACCGGTGGCTTTCTCAGGGTTGCTCACTTTTACGTTTTCGAAGATTTTTACTTTCTTGAGTTCATCTCCGATTTTTTCGGCGGTAGGGATATCCACAGTCTCGCCTTCGATATCGACAGTTCCATTAAGCCTCACATGAAAATTTGTGATATCCAGCGTTATGTCTTTGCTAAGTGCCTGCGACACTTCTTTGAGAACCTTCAGCGGCACCGCACTTTTGATATTCACAAAACCGTTGATGGCTTCCTTCTTTGCACGCAAATCCTGATCCATCAGAGAAAATGCCGCTTTGGAATATTCCTGAATCTCCCATCCCGACTTGCTCGTAATTCCGGATAATTTTTTATCCTCGCCGCCCATCGCCGCTTTAAATTCAGTTTGAAACTGCTTTTTCATTGTCTCAATCTGTTCTGAATACAGCCACCAGCGGAGTCCGTAACTTCCGACAAGACAAATAACCAATCCCATGGCAAGCAGCGAAATATTTGAAATCTGCCGGAAGACTGCATCGTAGCTGCCCACAAGAGCCAGTTCGCCCTTGCGCAGATTGATCTGTGAGTTGGTTTTACCCGGAACTCCTCTCATGCCGATTGCCAGCGCCTGCGAAAGAATCGTGACTTTGTCCGTATCATTTTCGTCAAGTCTCAGGCGCTCTTCGTCGAAGTTCATGATCCTGATTGGAATTTCGATCGATTCCTCAAGAAACTGAGCGATATTTCTGATGCATGCAGTACCGCCCGTCACAATAATCTGCGAGGGAATAAGACGCTCCTGCGCCTTGAATGAATGAAGCGTTCTGATGATTTCTTTCACAAGATCGGTTGCAGCCATTCCCATCTGCTGCGCTACCGCAAATTCCCGTTCGTATCCTTCGGCCGCTTTGCTCTCCGGCTTGTATTCCAGATAACTGACCGCATGTTTGAGCCGTTGTGCTTCTCCGAATGAAACGCCCATCCCTTTCGAGAGCATTTCGGTAATGTAACGTCCGCCCATCCGAATGGTGCGGGCGGTAATAAATTTATTGTTGTTGAAAAGAATCATGGCTGTCTTGAGATGACCTATATCAAGTATCAACTTGCAGCGGTCACCCGGATCCCATACGGGATTGCGCGACATTGCAGGACCGCCCGATCGGACATCTCCGGTGTCGAGGAACGGAATGAGATTTGTATAGGTCAGATAATCAACGTCGATGACTTTGGGTTCGATCTCCATATCTTTGAGCGCATTCAGAAAACCTTCGATGTTCTCTTTTTTGCACATGGCGGACAGAACGTTGGTGATTCCGTCCGAGATATCCAAAACCTGCTGATCGATAATGGTGTCTTCAAGGTTAAACGGCGCATTTGTTTCGAGTTCATTTTGAAGAACAAGAGGTACATCCCGTTTTTTGACGTTTTGAAAATTGAATGTTCTCGTGGAGACCATCAGGCCGTTCATTGCCGTATACGTGCGGTCGTAATCGATGGAGTTTTCATTGAACAGCTGACGAATGGCCGTGTACTCAACAGCCTCCGGATCGATACCGTCGATCTCAGGTACCGCTACTTCGTAAAAACGCTCTACTTTATAAGCGTTGAATGTCTGGGTTATCTCCACAGCCTTTATGCTGTAACTCCCAAAGTCCAGTCCGAGTATTTTTTGCATCGCGGTCTTTCTCTCCTTTTTTATTCCGGAGGAAACTCTGTGTTCAAAACGAGCCGGTTAATCCATTAACCCTGTAATTATAACCGAAGCCGGCGGGATCCGGTTGTGCCAATACAATGGCAATGTCATCAACGGGGCGACAATCGATCAACTCCGTCAAGTCCGGCTACTGTCCATCGTTGACACACATTGGTAATATTCTTCTGCCGGTGACTTTCTTGCAAGGAGAACGGCGTTTTATGCATCGCGCAAGCGACAGAAAAGAGTCTGAGGAACTGATCGTCCGGCGGATTGCCCGTCGGCTTGATCGTTACCTTACGGAAATGGAGCGCGGTCTGTCGAAAGGAAATTTCGACAGTGACAAAACTCAGGCGCCCGCTCCGGCTGCAGCACCTTCCGCCAAGGCGGCTGCCAACTCCTCTCAGGAAAACACTGTTGAATTTAGTTTTTCACAAAGTGAATCTTCGATCACCGGCGAGCGGACCGCCGCGACAATTCATGCTCCGGCTGCAACACCTCCGGCTCCACCGGCACCACCCGCGCCTCCTGCACCACCCGCGCCGCCGGCTCAGGCTGCAGCTAAACCACCAACTCCACCGCCGCCTCCGCCTGCTGCGGCTGCTCCGGCTGCAACACCTCCAGCTCCACCGGCACCACCTGCGCCTCCTGCACCACCCGCGCCGCCGGCTCAGGC
>RFOM01000036.1 GCA_009926615.1 Pseudomonadota bacterium | reverse complement strand
CGGTTCCGGTCTTGCCGTAAAAGGAGAACTTACAGTGAATAAAAAGGCGGCTAAAATCCTTCCGGCTTTTATGATTTCATCGTTAGCACACGGTGCCGGACAAAGTGTTTATCCGATTGTGAATGACCTTGCGAATCTGAAAAGGGAGACGGCAGCTGTGTGTGTCGAGGGCGTCACTCCGGAAAACACAACGGGCTTGTCGAAGATTATTTGCACACTGAAAAGCTCCTTGGGGGCCACATCGGTCGGTTTTTTTGGGCCCGTTGCGGTTCAGGGGCTGGCGACCATTCAAACGGCTGCCAAACTTTCGCCCGACACTGACGGATTTGACTACAAGATTGACCAGTGGACTTTCGACAAAACTACCCCTGCGCAGACCCACAAAGGAGTGCAGTATCGCTTCAGCGCCGACGGCAAAAAGGGGCGGGTCGAAAAAATGGATATCCCGCTTGCGAATCCGGCCTATCAGGCATTTGGATTTAATAAATGGACAGCTGCCGTCTATCAGTGGGATGGAAGCAATCCCGAGGCACAAAGGTTGTCTTTACGGTTTCATCAAACCAAAGACGCGTCTTCGAAAGACTACGCGAATACCCGATGGGCATATTATCATTCTGCAGTGATCAATGGAGCAACAAATACAGCTGAGTTGTTTTCCATCAGTGCCTCGGGTGACAACAACGCAGCCTACAAATTTCAGTCCCTGAGAAATGCAACTCATACTCTCTTTAAGGCATCGACCTGCACAGGCAACGGTCAGACATGCGGGTCACCGCATTTTGAATGTGTTGCCAATGCGACCAACATTGTCGAAAGCCTTGGAAACAGTTTTGAGGATGTTGCAAAAGGCAGTTGTGCTGCGTTCGCGCAATCGAGCTTCACCATGACGGCTGAAGAACCCGTCCAAGCGAATCTCGACTTGCTCAACGACACAAGCGGTCGCCTTATGACACTCAAGACAGATGAAGTGATGCAGCGCTGAGGTTATCGACCGGCCTGAGTACAAATTAAATTCACGAACGATTCGCCCCACTTTTTCTTTGTGCAATGCAGAACGATTTCTTCAGGCGCGAAGTGAGCGGCTTGATCACCTGACTCGGCGACTTGGAGATTGTACCCATATGATTTGAGCAAGGTGAGAAGTTCCAGAGGAGCGCTGCCCAAATTGCGAAGCCCTTCCGGCCAGAATTCTAGGAACAGAATCGGCGCGTGACGTTCGAGAACTGCTCGTGCACCCTGAATAGCCATTGCCTCGGCACCTTGAATATCGAGCTTAATTGCATCGATTTTTGCCGTTTCCGTTGCTTCCATTTTCTTTATGAATTGCGACCACCAGTCGTCCAGTTTGACAACTTCAACAAAGACCGAGTCTGAGGCGCTGGCAGGAATATTTTTATTCGACAAGGAGTGATTTCCGAAATTCTCGCCGTCCAGAAACAACTCGAGTTGTCCCGCTGAGGCGCCCACTGCACTCTGAACTCCCACACACTGTGTCAGCCTGTTAAGCTCAATATTTTCACACAGCCGCTCGAAATTTGCTGGGGAGGGTTCAAATGCAATGACTTGACCGCGAGGCCCGACAAGCGTTGAGGCGAGTCGCGAGAAATAGCCGACATTTGCTCCAATATCTGCAAAAGTCATTCCTTCCTTCAGATGCTTTCTGAAGGCCTGTGTGACCTCGGGCTCAAAGATTCCGCTCATAAGAATCGGGCGGGACACACCGGAGTCTTCGAGATTGAGTTTCATCTTGAAGCCCTGCACATCGACAACCGATTCGCCCCTCTTTTTGAAAAGCTTCCAGAGCATACCGTTCACGTAGGCTGCTCCGGGAATTTTTTTTATCGTGTTGACGGGAAGGTGAGCATAAACAGACTGCAGGATTGGGGCAACCATAAGAAATATCCGATTCAAAAGGTGTTTGTTAATAAACTGCATATCCACATAGGACAACTATGTCTACTTCTCCGCCGAAAGCGCTGCGCTAGAGCTTTTACTCCCTTCCCAATCCTTTGCTTCCCGATTTTGGCGCAGGCTCCGGAGTCATTGGAGCATATTTCGCCTTTTCATCGGATGTGATGGTTGTGACAGGCCTGACGGCTGTGTTTTTTTCGCTGAGTGTTCTTTTTTATACTCAGGTCATTGATTTTACGAAAGAATAGCCGATAATCATGTCATCTTGATATTTTTATGGGGTCAATATGTCGAGTTACCCTCAAATCAGAAAATTATTTATAGATCGCGGTGAGTTATCCGATCTTGCAGATTGGCTTGCTTCGCCCGACAGGAAGCCTCTGGTGCTCAGGGGTGCTCGTCAGGTTGGAAAGTCGGCGCTTGTCAGGCACCTCGCTGCAACCATGGGTCTGCAGCTTGCCGAAGTAAATTTTGAATTGCAGCCTGCGCTTGACAAAGTGTTTGCCACGGAATCTTCCCAGAAGCTCATTCCGAGACTGCAGGAAGCATTGAACCTCCGCATTGATTCCAAGACACTCCTGTTTCTTGATGAAATTCAGTTGAGCGAAAACGCCTTTGCATCTCTGCGTGTGCTCTATGAGCAGCATCCTGAAATTCCGGTCATTGCAGCGGGCTCACTTTTGGAATTTTCGCTTGCGGATTTTCAGAATGCGTTTCCGGTTGGAAGAGTTACATTTCGCTGGATAGGTCCACTGTCATTTAAAGAGTACCTGTGTGCACGCAAGTGTGAGATTTACTTGTCTTCGATTGCTGATTTTGTTTCCGGAAAAACACGAGATATATCTCCTGAAGCGCATGAAAAACTCTTATCAGAATTGGCTCGGTTTATTTACGTCGGCGGAATGCCCGAAGCGATGCGCAGGTCACTTGCCGACGAGTCGTGGGAAGTTGTGGCAGCGTCTTCAGCCGAAGCACATTCGGATATTCTTTTGAGTTATCGCAGCGATTTTTACAAATATCGCGGTAAATTACCGGTTGAAAGTCTTCAGGCTGTTTTGGATGCGGTTCCGCGTATCGCTGCATTGAGTAAAGTGAAGTATGCAAATATCAATCGTGAACTGCGCTCCGCATCTTTACGTGCAGCATTGATTGCGCTTGAAAAAGCCGGTGTGGTGAGACGTGTCATGGCGACTCATGCAAACGGAATTCCGCTTGCGTCGGGAGTCAAGGAAGATTTTTTTAAGATTTTGCCACTCGATATCGGGCTTTTTGTTTCGCAGACGTTTGGAGGGTCAAGAGCAGGTCGTCCGGTTGTGGATCTGTTTCAAAAGTGGACTCAAGGCAATTTGTATGAGCAGAAGTGGCTCGGTCAGGTTGCAGAGATTTTTGTCGGTCAGTCGATTCAACATGAAGTGCATTCAGCGCAGCCGCTTTTTTTCTGGCTGCGGGAATCTAAGGGTGCACAGGCTGAGATCGACTTTGTTGTTCAATTTGGTTCGAACATCATTCCGATAGAAGTGAAAGCAGGCGCGAGCGGAACGTTGCGTTCATTGCATACTTTTATGGGAGAAAAGATGTTGCCTTTGGCAATTCGTTTTGATCTAAACCGCCCTTCTGTTCAGGATATTGACATCGATGTTCCGATTTCCGGCGGGACGATGCGAAAGGCTAAATACCGGCTGTTGAATTTACCTCTGTATCTGGCTAGCTGGCTCCCCGAAATTGTCACAAATTTGCGGGAGGATCGCGGAATTGCGGGTTGACTTTGTGAAGAACCCTGCATTGACTTGCTTTATCCCGCAAAAAAATAGACCACTTTTGGGGCTCATTACGAGGGAATCTGCACATGGTGTCCAAGCGTCTGGAACAGGTCAGGGCTATTCAGCCGGAATCGGAAGTGACATTGCGCAACATCGACGAAATGTTCGGCGACGACGGCGCGCCGCTGACGATTATCTTTTTGTGTCTGCCTTTTCTTTTTCCGATGCCCATCCCCGGCATTTCTACAGCCTTTGGATTTGCCATCATTCTGTTGGCGATTCGGATTATTTCGCCGCGTCCGGTGCCCCTTCCGCGCTTTGCCGACAAAGTTAAACTGAGCGGCAAGACAGTTTCCGCCATTGCTGAAAAAAGCCATTCCTTCGTTATCCGGATTGAAAAATTCATCAGGCCGCGCGCAGCGTTCCTTTCGACCGGTGCTGCCAAAGTACTTGCCGGAATCGGAATGATTTTTGCAGCCGTCGCGCTCGCATTGCCTATTCCGCCGGTGATTCCGCTCACCAACACTCTGCCTGCGCTGGCTATTACATTTTTTTCGCTTGGGCTTTTGATGCGCGACGGTGTGATGATTGTTTTGGGTCACGTGATGCATGTGGTGAGCTGGGGCTACTTTGTGTCGGTCGCAGGTGTCGCCTTTTCTTTTGCCCTCAAGCTCGTCGATTACCTCAAGACGCTTTGATGCGGGCGAGGGCTGTTGCGCACCACGCCTGATTTTCAAGATACCACTTTACAGTTGTGCGCAGGTGACTGTCGAAATCGGCAAGCGGTTTCCAGCCGAGTTCCGTTTCAATTTTCTTGGGATCAATGGCGTAGCGGAAGTCGTGTCCGGCTCTGTCTTTGACGAATGAAATCAGGTTTTCGTGTTTGCCGGTTTTGGCCCTGTTGGGCGAAAGTTCGTCCATCAGCGCGCAGATTTTGCGGATGATGGTGAGGTTGGGAACGTCGTTGTGGCAGCCGATATTCCAAGTTGTTCCGACCGCCGCTTTTTCCACAACCGTCACAAGCGCGCGGGCATGATCGTCAACGAACAGCCAGTCACGCACGTTTTTGCCTTCGCCGTAAACAGGAATCGGTTTGCCGTTGAGGCAGGCGAGGATCACAACAGGAATCAATTTTTCCGGAGCCTGCCAAGGGCCGTAGTTGTTGGAGCAGTTGGTCACCAGCACCGGAAGGCCGAAGGTTTCGTGCCACGCGCGTACGAGGTGATCGGATGAAGCCTTGCTGGCCGAATAGGGCGAGTTGGGCTGATAGGGCGAAGTTTCGGTAAAGTAGCCGGTCTCACCCAGTGTGCCGAAGACTTCGTCGGTCGAGATGTGGTGAAAGCGGAATGCTTTTTTGTCGCCCTCCGAAAGTGCGTTCCAGTACTCGCGCGCGGCCTCGAGCATATTGTAGGTGCCCACGATGTTGCTTTGAATAAACGCGCTCGGGCCCGAAATGGAACGGTCGACGTGGCTTTCGGCGGCAAGGTGCATGACCGCGGCCGGACGATGCTCGGCAAAGGCTTTGCGCAGGGCCTGAAGGTCGCAAATGTCGGTTTGAAGGAGCGTATAGCGGCTGCTTTGTGCTGCGGCGCCGACACTTTCGGGGGATGCGGCGTAGGTCAGCTTGTCGACGTTGACGATGTTGTAGCCGGTGTTTGCCATCAGGTGACGTACAACTGCCGAGCCGATGAATCCGGCTCCGCCGGTGACGAGAATGGTTTTGTTCATGAGAAATCCCCGCAAAAAGTGACACTCTGCTTACCACATGGCACAGTTGAGGCCAAATTTTGTGCCCGCAGGGGCAGGTCAGGCTGCCCGCAGGCCCGAAGGCCGGCGGAGAGGGAGTTGAACGTGACGCGAATTTTGGTGATTGGCCGCAACGGGCAAGTGGCCGGCGAACTGGCTTTGACCCTGCCCACACTCGGGGAAGTTCTGTGTGCAGGCCGCGACCTTGCCGACGCGACTCAGCCGGCCAAGGTGCGCGCGCTTGTTGAAGATTTCAGGCCGCAGGTCATCGTCAATGCCTCGGCCTACACGGCCGTCGACAAAGCAGAGAGCGATGCCGCCGCGGCGCGTACGCTGAACGTGGATGCGGTTGCGCTGCTTGCAGAACTTGCAGATAAAATGCGCGTTCCGCTGATTCACTATTCAACCGACTATGTGTTCGACGGCAAAGGACAGCGTCCATGGGTTGAAACCGACCCCACCGGTCCGCAAGGGGTTTATGCGCAGACAAAACTCGACGGTGAGAATGCGATTCGTACTTCGGGCTGCGCGCATTTTATTTTTAGAACGGCTTGGGTATACGGCCATTTTGGCGCCAATTTTTACAAGACCATGAACCGGCTGGCGCGCGAACGCGAAGAGCTTCGGGTGGTGGGTGACCAGACAGGTTCACCAACGTGGAGCTACATGATCGCGCTTTCGACCTCGCAGATTCTTGCGCAGGGATTCGTGCACGGGAGCGCCGGTATTCCGATCAGCCCTGCCGGTGCTGCACATAATCTTCATGAATTTGTCCGCGCGCGCAGCGGCACGTATCACCTGACAGCGGCCGGTGAGTGCACGTGGTACGACTTTGCCCGCGAGATTTTTGCGACCGATCCGCGCGCCGCCGAGCTCAAATGCAAAACTGTGACCCGCATCACCACCGCCGAATATCCCACACCGGCCAAGCGTCCTGCCAATTCGGTCCTGTCCAATGAAAAATGCTTTCAGACGTTTGGCATACGCCTTCCGGACTGGAAGCAGCAGCTTGCCATGGTTCAAAGTCGCTGAATTGGCGCTGGCCTCCGTGTCTGCATTTTTCGTGTTAAACTGCTCTTGGGAGTGTTGTTAAAAACCACATTCTTCAAGGATAAGTCGAAGAAAATCTGCAGAAAAAGAGAGTTGTCATGATGGGACAGTACGTTGATAGCTTCAAGGCTCAAATGCGGGATTTCGATGGAACTTTACCGGAAATTTCTGTTTTGTTCGAAAACAGGGAAAGCCTTGGCAGGGCCATTGGTATTCTGATTGCCAATGCCAATCTTGCTGCAAGTTCGATGGCGCGTGAAGGCAGCCGCAAACGCGAATTGATTTCCGATAAATATGGTCTGCAGGATGTCATCCTGATGATCCAAGAGGGCAGACATCTTCTGCTGAAGAAATCCTATGGTCTGCCGGATTTGGGTGTGGGTGTTCTGGAAGACTCCCTGCGCATCGACTTTAAACCGGGGGATGAATGGAACGACGAGCAGATTACACGGCTTGCAGATGTGCTGCGCAAGTTGCGCGAGCGCTCGGGTGCCAAAGAAATTTATCTTGATGAAATGCAGGAGCACTTTAACGAAGACAGCCTGACCGGTTTTCAGGAACTCGTCAGCGAGTGATGTTGTAGCGCGTTCTCGCTTTTCCGGCGTCGTGAAACCGGCACCGCAGGTGATATCCGCTCCCGCTCAGGTTCCGCAGAATGTCTTGTAGCCCGCAAAATCCGCACCGGCCGGCGTGCTGTATTCGGCATGCGCCGGTGAATCATCAAACGGATTTGCCAGAACCCCGAGAAGTTTTTCCATGACCGACAGGTCACCTTCATCGGCCGCCGAAAGTGCCGCTTCAACACGGTGATTGCGGGCAATCACGCTCGGATTGCTGCGTCGCATAAGTTCAACAACATATTTTTTGTTTTTGTGCTGGCCTTCGAGTCTTTCAAGCCAGCGTGTTTTCCACGCTTCAAAATCTGCCGAGCCAAACAGCCCTTCCTGCGGGAGGCCGGACTCAAACTTGCTCAGTGCACGAAAGGTGTTGGTGTAGTCGGACTTTCCATTGTGCATGAGACCCAGTAAATCGGTGACCAGCGCCGCATCGTTCTCTTCAACGTTGAAAAGTCCGAGCTTGGAGCACATTCCGCCCAGCCACGCGTCATTGTATTTTTCAGCGAAGCCTTCGAGTGCCTGCTCGGCCAGTTGTGCGGCTGTTTCAGGCTCTTCATGCAGAAAAGGCAGCAGACTTTCGGCAAACCTTTCAAGGTTCCACAAGGCGATTTTGGGTTGGTTGGCGTAGGCGTAGCGCCCCTCGCGATCAATGGAGCTGAACACGGTCATCGGATGATATGTATCCATAAATGCACACGGACCGTAGTCGATGGTTTCTCCCGAAATCGCCATGTTGTCGGTGTTCATCACGCCGTGAATGAATCCGGCATGCATCCACTGGGCAACGAGTTTTGCCTGACGGTCAATGACTTCTTCGAGCAGGGCGAGCGTCGGGTTTTCGGTCGCAAACCCTTCGGCAAAGTGGCGGATGAGTGTGTATTCAATCAGGGCCTGCAGATCGTCCGGACGGCCTTTGGCGCGTGCAAATTCGAATGTACCGACACGGATGTGGCTGGCTGCAACGCGTGTGAGAACAGCACCCTGAAGAACATCGTCTCTGAGCACAGGTTCGCCGGTGGCAACGACCGCCAGACTGCGGGTTGTGGGAATGCCGAGTGCGTGCATCGCCTCACTGATGATGTATTCGCGCAGCATGGGTTTGAGCGCAGCGCGGCCGTCGCCCCGTCGCGAGAAAGGTGTTGGCCCCGAGCCCTTAAGTTGAATGTCGAATTTGCTTTCATCGGGTGTGATTTGTTCGCCCAGAAGAATTGCGCGGCCGTCGCCCAGCAGTGTGAAATTGCCAAACTGATGTCCGGCATAGGCTTGTGCGAGCGGGCGGGCACCCTGCGGCAGGTTGTTGCCCGAGAACATGTTTGCGGCTTCGGCGTTTGAAATGCCTTCGGGATTGAGTCCCAACATTGCAGCCAGATCTTTGTTGAAGACAATCAGCTGCGGCGCAGCCACCCGTGTCGGCATAACGGAGGCGTGAAAGTTCGCCGGCAGCTCTGCATAGCTGTGTTCAAAATTCCAGCCTTGGTTTGCGGGGAGCTGATGATCCGTCATGGGGCACCTTCTTCGTTTGAAATTCGGCCTTCAGCATTGCATGGCAAGGCTCACATCGGCAAATTCCTCGACCCGCTTTTGCGCCCGCGAGAGCAATTCCTGACCGCGGATTGACAGAAGACTCATGGCCGTTGAGTTGGATTTGATCGATTGAATCGCCGTGCGTATTTGGCGGGTGAGCGTGCGCGAGTCCGGATAGAGTTTGGAATTCATGCAGATCGGCTGCCGTAAACCGAGATTTTGAAAAAGAGCATTGGCGCGCAAATTGAGTATTGCAATCCCCTCGGCAATGCTGCGCATTACGGTGTCGAGCGGAAAATCACGCAGTGCCAGTGCACCCTGCGCGTAGGCATTCGGCCGTGTGAGTGCATGCCGGCTGTGGAAATGAAGCTGGCCGAATTCGTCGTAAATCATGAGGCTTTTGGAGATGCATCCGACAAGGTATTCAACTGTTTCCCACAGGCTCCGGTGCAGTTCCGGATTTGCGCGGATGACCCCCGGTGCTGCAGGGGAAACTCCCGCATCCTGAACGGCTTCCGGCCTGCCTGTAAAGATACAGGAAATGGCAACGTTCATGATTTCTGTCAGATGCGGATCCATGGACTGAAGAAGAGCAAGTGCCTCGCTGATGCGTCCGGAGTTCAGCCTGCGCCGGCCTTCGGCTGTCGGCAGTGAATCGGATTCAGCATCTTTTTCAGGAGTTCCGGAAAAAAGACCGGACAACATTTTTTCAGTTGTACTGGCTGAAACAATCACGGTGGATTCCGTGTCCCAAACAGGCAGATCAGGTTCAAACTGCTGTGCACGCGATTGGAGCGACATACGCAGACCTTTGGGTGTGAGACCATAACGGCCGAGAGTTTCAGGATCGCAGACGTGAACAAGCGAGCGGCAGATTTCAGAGTAATTATAGAGTCCGAGCATGGTGAGCCTCAGGCAGAACGTGTTGAATAAAATGCACGCAGGGTTTGAATATTTGCTTCGACGGAAAGTGAGCGCCGGAAAAGAAGATTTTGAATTTCGGGGGTCGACAGGGAAGCGAGAGCGTTCGTGAGTATGGACATCAGAGATTCCTTTCAGATGAATTAAGGTGTCGTTGACTGACGTTCGGCCAGTCAGCAAAGCCCGTGCCAGAATTCGCTCAATTTCAATTGGCAGTGATTTCGGATGTATGAGAAAGAAGCATTTGTGATCGATTGTTGGACTGGCGGAGAATTGGCCAATTCGTCCGGTAAAGGCCGGCCGAGCTGGTTGAATTTCGGCCAGTCTCCAAGGCACACTTGGATGCACGCTTTAGGGAAGGACAGAGTAAATTATGCGCATATGGCTCGATGCGGACGGTTGCCCCAATGACGTGCGGGAGTGTGTTTTCAAGGCATCGCTGCGCACACAGACACCCGTCATTCTTGTGGCCGACAGGTGGGTGCGCCTTCCGCCCCACCCCTATGTGCAGATGATTGTCGTCAATCAGGGTTTCAACGCTGCCGACGACTACATAGCCGATAATGCCGCGCCGGAAGATTTGGTTGTGACCGATGACATTCCTTTGGCTCACCGTTGTGTGACCAAGAACGTATCCACCATGAGCCGTCGCGGAATAGAATTCGATGCCGCCAACATTGGTGAGCGGCTGGCCACCCGCGACCTTATGGAAGGTTTGCGGGGTGCGGGTATGATCACCGGCGGGCCGTCGTCCTATGGTAATCTGGAGAAAAAGAAGTTTGCCGAAACTTTTGATCGTGTTCTGACACGGCTTTTGAAAAAGAACGGCTCAAAGACTTCGGGATAAGTTGAAACATGGCGACCTGTACCTGATTGCGTGCTGCGAAGGGATGTGCAGATGTATCGGACTAAATTAAGTTGGATGTTGCTCATGCCGCTGTTTGCGGTTGCGGCCTGTACAACCCGCATGGGACAGGCCAACAAACTGCTTGAGGCAGGATTGAATCAGGAAGCGGAAGCAGCCTTTGAAAAAATTCTGCAGTCTGATCCCGATAACGCCGATGCCAAAATCGGTCTGGCCAAATCGCGCAGTGCTTTGTGGCGCAAGGAGCTTGTCTCAATAAGACTGATGCGCATGTCCGGTGACGGCAAGGGTGCGCTGGTGCGACTCGAAGCGCTGCTTGAAAAAATCCGCATATGGGATGTGAGCTCTTTTCAGTCCGGAGAATTGGTCAGCGCCGAAGAGGAAGTCCGCAACGCGCGGCGTATTCTCACGGGCATGATTCAGCAGAAAATCACTGAAAAACAGCCTGTGGTCGCGATTCAGTACTGGAACGACTTCAATCAGGTTCGTGAAGCAAAACAGTTCGGTTCGTATTCGGTTTCCCTTTTGGAGGACATCCGCTCCGAAGGCCGCGAATCGTGCAAGAAGCTGCAAGGCTGGATTACTCCCGTCAGCTTTTCGTTCAACTCGGTTGCGAAGGCTGTGTGTGCCTACTTTGGCGGGCAAATGAATGCGGTTCCTTTGGATTTTCAGCAGGATTACCGTTATTCAAAAATAGTTTTTTCAGGTGGAATCCGCTTTCGCAACTTCGAAGGTGACGGCAATACGCAGGTTGATATTTTGCGCAATGAGGTTGAGCAAAAGATACCGGCCTTCGGACTGTATGCGTCCGAGTCGCCGCACACACTGAACATTGCCGCATCGGGTGAATTCGTGCGCGATTATTCTTCGCGCAATTCGATCAAAGCGCATTCATACAAAATAAAAGTCCCTTATCAGGACTACGAAAATTATGAGGAAAAGGAATATGCGACGGTTTACCGCGACGGTAAGCCGCAAACTGTTGAGCGACCGGTGCAAAAGACACGGCCGGTCACCCGTTTTCGCACCGAACCCCGCACGCACCGTTATCCGGCAGTGGATCATACGGAAAAGCTCAGACTGAATTTTGCGCTGACGGCAAAAACCGCAGAAGAGTCTTCACTGGCATTTGCTCAGGAGAAAGAAAACAATTTTGTCACTCACGACCAGCAGATGCCCGACATCGGACTGCTGCCCGCGGAGCCGAAGTTTTTGGTGGTGACCGACTGGCTTGCCGGACACTTTGCTGCATATGCCGAGCAATTTGTCGGCAAACTTGCGGTGCAGACGGGCGACAGATTTTGTCAGGCCGTGAAAGGTCAGGACACTGCCAAAGACAGCGCCGAGAGCTTCAGCCGGTGCGCTGAACTGAATCCGAAAAACGTGGCAGCCAAAGCGTGGTTTACGGGTCAGTTCGGCGTGACCCGCGCCGAGGTTCTGCAGATACTCTCGAAGCAGTCCCAATAGGATTCCGCCGTAAAAGCCTCAGAACCAGAACTCACAGCCCGTTTGAGTGGTGAGGGACGTGCCGGATGCCGTACCTGCAGCTGTGCGGCGGGATTTGGATTCATAAATTCCGAATGTGACCGAAGTGAAAAGTTGCGGCGTGGCAAGTGCGTTTTTGTTTGCGGCGTAGCGGACAATCGGGGTGACGAAGGTCATGTTCGGTTTTTTGGAAGAACTGCTGATTTTGTTTGTGTAGGTGTGACTCAGGTCAAGCGCTGCGTGCAGTTTGTCGGTCACATAATAGACCGGTTGCACACCCACGGCGAGAACGGTGCCGTTTTTTGACTTTGTCGTCGGATGCGCTTCGTATTCCGTTCCTTTGAGAACAAACTTGGGTTGAGCAGTCTTGAAGAACGTTTGTTCATAAAATGCACTGTACATCAAACCGAAATCATCCGAGGCCCAGCCCTCATAGTCGCCCGATGTTGCAAGACCGAAGACCGTGTCCTTGTTGCTGACGGACGTTTGTCCCGCAGCAACCCGCTGTTCAACCCATGCGAAATGGTTTCCCCAGCCTGAGTCACCCCAGTGAGAAAGCACGGCACCGGCTTTTCCGGTGACGGCCGGCTTCGGAGTTTCGTTGGCGGTGACGGTGTTGGTTTGCGGAACCGCAGTGTCGTACTTCTTGAGCGGTACGCCGTCGCGGATGTATTGGCCGGTGCGGTTCAGGATGAGTGTGGGACGCAGCGCAAGATTTGTTCCCAAGGAAATGTCGTAACGCAGGAACAAAGATGAATCACGGCGTTTGCTTGCAATGTTTGTGTTGCCTGCCGCCGGATTGCTGCTGTCGTTGGCGACAGGCAGATTGTCGTTGTCGAGATTCTTGAAGCCCAATGCGATTGTCGCAGGCGATCCTGCGACAGGCAGTGTTGCACCTGCACCGTAGAATGTTGTGTCGCTGAGCGGAAATTTGTCAAAAAGGCGCACGTCTTCGAATTCGAGCCGCCGCGCGCCGGCCCATGCCGATGAATCTTCGGAAAGTGGCATTTGAAAATAGGCATTGCGCAGGTTCAGTCCGGCTCCGTCCCACTTGCCGCTTTGATGCGCGAGGTTGTCAAACTGCCCCTCGATGTTGAACAGACTGTCTTTTGCAGCGCGTCCCTGCAGCTGAATGCGCAGATAATTTAAATCGCGGACGTGTCGGCTTGACGGCAGACCGAATGCACCGTCGCCCTGATCCTGTCCGGCGTCGAGGAGCTTTTCGTTGGTTGAAATTCCAAGACGCCCGTAGGCATGAAATTCGAACGGTGCAGATGTTTTTGAATCCTGAGCAAACACTTGCTGTGCATGAATAACTGAAAGAAGTGAGAGTGCCGGAAGGATGGTGCTTCTGTAACTGTTCATGTCTGACTCCGTGATCGTGATTGGACCAATTTCAAAAATCAGTAGCACATTTGTTTGGCTCTGTGGATTGTCATGGTAACATTTGAGTGCAACCTACCAACAAGGAGAATGGTTCATGGTGCACAAGCGTTTTGTTTTTGTTTCATTGCTCGCCCCAAGCTTTTCATTTGCTTCGACGGCAACGCAATCTCTTTCCGACACAACGCGCGACCTTTTCGACAATCTGAATGAGAACCCTGCCTTTGTAAATGTTGAAGGAGGTAAGAATCACCTGCGGATCGGCAAGTCCGGCGGCCTTCAGCTGCTGACCACTGCCGGCGGCTTCGGACTCGGAATTCAGATCGACACCATTACGTCAGTACCGGTTGCTCATCTCGACAGAAACACGAAAGAACTTGGAGATGCGGCCACCGCATTGACCAAAAAGAGCATGCCGCTGCAATTGACTCTCGGCGGTGATGCTTCCGGAATGAAATGGGGTACAGCTCTTCAGTATGAGAACGCAAAAATAACCGGAGAGGCAGCGGCGACAACGTTTGACCCGCGTTTTATCAAGGCCGGCCTGAGTATCGGTGTGATGAAAGATGATGTTGAATCCTCTTTCAGGTGGACTCGCGATACGTGGAAGGTTGCAACTTCCGGCAAGACAAAGGGCGTTACCGGTGCAGAAACCAAGACGACCCTGCCAGCAGGCATGAACGAGCAAATGTCTGATGTGTTCGTCGGACTCGCACGCTACAAGGTGGAACAATACCAGACGTTCTTTACAGGCGGCCAAAGAACAACCAAAGCTGTCTTTTGGTCGGGCGGTGACAACGGTACGACAAGCAATCAGGACAACATGGAAAAGGTTCAGGGCATTGAGACGGGTGCCGAGCGTCAGTACAAGCTTGCTGAAAGCGTCACACTCCATGGCAAGGGCTGGTTGAGCTGGACGTCGTCTCTGGCCAACGGCAGCCAAAAGAAGGTACAGACGATTGAAACAAAGCTGAACGTCGGCCACGGAATTGAATTTGCAGCTGCATCATGGGTCAGTCTGCGTGCCGGTATTCAGTCTTCTCTTTACGGCAACAGGAAAGAGACGACTACGACATACGCGGAGCCAAATCAGGCCGGAACGTCGGGTGCAAATACGACGAACTCAACTTACATGCTGCAGTTGGTTGACGCGCCGTCCATGGGTGTCGGTTTCAAGTTTGGCCAGATTGCAATTGATGCGACTTTGGGACAGGACGGTTCATCGGATTTGGGATTCACCGAGAAAATTCTCGGCAAGGTTGAAATGACCGCGCAATTCTAATAGGCTTCGGTTCATTCGCTGCATAGGATGTGCGGCGCGGCAGCACTCTCAAAAGGAGTGCTGCTTTTTTTTAAATGCCATTCCCGACTGTCCTTCTTCAATCATCGGTTCAATTCCGTCATTTTTTACGTGTCCGGTTGTTAAAATTTTGTTGCGATTGCCCGACGGTTGTGTGGATGTCTTTTATTTTTGCGATCTTCACCAACCCGTCACAATCAGCGGGCGGCCGGAAATTTCGATTCGGCGTTGTAAAGTCTGGGCAGACACCTCTATCTGGACTGCAATATGATACTGAAAGCCATCCAATGGGCTCTAAAACTGACAAATAAACACTGGCTGCTGCCGTACGTCAGAAGCATAGAATGGATTGGCAAGCCTACCGGCATGATGGGTTCGTCGGCCTTGCTCGATCAGGCTCTGTGGGTGTTGTTTTCCGGCGCAAACAATATGCTTGCCGTGCACACCAACCGGAATTGGGTTTGGCCTTTGTGGATTGAGGAACAATGGCAGCCGCGTTCGTCGGCCTTCATTCCGACAGGCGCAGGACTTTTGGGTGCGAATCTGTCACGCCGCAACTGGACATCTTTAGGGCACTCGGATTCGCCGCAGGAGTGTATGGTTGATCCGGTGGGAATGATTACCGTCCAGCCTCACAGCTGGTCATTGCTGCCTTATCTCAAAGCCAAGGGGCAATTGCAGGCACCGCCCTATTTGCAAGCCGGAGTCCGGCAAACACTGACCGACGACGTATTGCCCGTCATAGAAACGCAATTTCCCGAGTTTGAAAATATAAAATGGACTACTTCTGCCGCAGCAACATATATCGACGGCGCGTTGCGCATCACCTGCCGGATTGAAGTGATCAACAGAAGTTCCGAGGCCGTGACGCTGACTGCAGGATTCGGAATTCGTCCCTACAATGTGCTCTCGATAGGACACGTAAATCATATTGAGCATATTGGTTCGTTCCTGCGTGTAAACCGCCGCTGGGATCTTGAATTGCTCGAGGAACCAAGCTGCGTGCTTCTGGGCGATCGGGGAACCGGCGATCCGATAAAAAATTTATCACAGCGCGCACGCGCCGAGGACGTGAAAAGCATCAGGGCACGCTCGGGAATTGCAGCAGCGTCGGCCGAATACGAGCGGGAATTGCAATCCGGTGAACGTCTTTCGCTGGGAGTTGTGATTTGGAGTGACGCCGACGGTCGCAAGAAGCCTAAGAGTGCGCTGCGCACTCCGCTGCGCACAGGCATAGATTCTTTGTTCCGCGCCCGTGAGGAAGAACTCAGGCTGGAAGATATGAAGGCCGTGCGCATGAAACTCCCTGACGAGAAACTCGAACAGCAGCTCAATGCCATTAAATTAAGACTTCCGGCTTTTGATGATGTGACCCACTTCAGCCCCGGAACGTTTCTCTACCACACCCACTGGTATCGCGATTCATACTTTATCTCTGAAGCGTTCACGAATCTCGGTTTTATGAAGGAAGTCAAACGCAAAATTGAGTCATATCCTTCCCGCCAGCAGGCTTCGGGCGCATTCGTTGACCATCCCGGAGAACTTGATTCGCATGCAATCGCATTGTGCTCGATGCTCAATTTCGTCAGAAAATCGGGTGATGTAAAACTCTCCAAGGCCCTTTTTGACAGTGTCTATCGCGGAATCCTGTGGATCGACAAACAGCGTGTGCGGAGTCACAAGAAAGGCATCCTGCATGAAGGGCTGCTCCCTGCGAGTTTTTCGGCAGAGCATTTCGGCGGATGTGATCATTATTTCTGGGACAATCTTTGGTCGCTTCAGGCCATTAATCTGGGCCGGCGCGCGGCACGAAAGCTGGGCCGCGAAAAAGAAGCTCTGCACCTTGAACAGATGTCCGAAAGTTTTGAACGAAGCTTGAAGCGTGCAATGCAGGCAACGCTTGAAAGGGTCGGCGGTGCAGTCTTGCCTGTCTCTCCTTATCGCTGGCCAGACGCGGCATGCATCGGAAACCTTGTGGCCGCAGACCCCCTCGACCTGCATGAAGTTTGTCAGCCTTGGCTTCGTCCGACCATGGAATATCTTTTGGATTCGCACTTTCATCAGGGACTTTTCTTTCAGAGTGTTTTTCACACGGGCCTCAATCCCTACCTGACCGCGCAGGTTGCCCGTGTGCTTATAAAGCTTGAGGATCCGCGTGCACTTAAACTGATGTCCGCGCTCTCGGATGCAGCGTCGCCGACAGTCACTTGGCCCGAGGCCATCAATCCAAGAACTCAGGGCGGGTGCATGGGAGACGGTGACCACGGCTGGGCAGCCGCCGAGTTTTGTAATGTGCTTCGCCAGATTGTGATCAGTGAACAAAATTCGGAGCTCATTCTTTTTGCAGGGGTGCCTTCCGAGTGGCTGCAGAGCGGCTGTGTGACGTCCATCCACAGCGCCCCGACATTTTTTGGTCGCATTACGGCCAGCCTCGAGGCAGATGCACGCGGCGTAACTGCACGCTGGAATCTGGAGCCGTGGATCGGTGAAGAGAATTGTCAAATTTCAATTTCACTTCCGTCCGGCATCACGGACGCAGACTTTGCGCAGGGAAGTGAAAGAAGTCTGCGCCGCACACGTGTGCGCTGTTCATTGCGCGGTGAGCTATTCTTTGCGCGCCGAAAGGAGAATGCCGTATGATCGCAACAACATCATCATCTTCATCATCAACTTCAGCAGCAGATTTTCAGACACGGCTCAGGGATGAGCTCAAATCCCGCATTGATCGCGAGGGATACGCGTCGGGCAAGCATGACTTGAAAATTGACCTTCACTGTCACGACCACAACAGCAATATTCCCGATGAGGCACTGGGGAGAATTTTGGGAGTGCCGGAAACGTGGCTTCCGACCGAACGGCTGATGAACGTTCTTAAAACTGCGGGAATGGGAGCGTTCACTGTCACCAATCACAACAATGCACGCAGTTGTTGGGAGCTGAAGGATAAAGGTTTTGATGTACTTTCGGGCGCCGAGTTTTCCTGTCACATTCCGGACCTTGACGTCGGTGTGCACGTTCTTACCTACGGGTTTACGCCGGATCAGGAATCAAAACTCGCTGTACTTCGCCGAAATATTTATGAATTTTTGGAATATACGTCGGATCATGATTTGCCGGTTGTGCTCGCACATCCGCTTGATTTTTACGCGCCGAAAGGCCTTCCTTCGCTTGAGAAGTATGAAAAGATTTTTTTGCTGTTCAACAACTTCGAGGTCATGAACGGTCAGCGCGATACCTACTCAAACCTGATTACGTGGGAGTGGATTAACTCCATGACCCAGGAAAGGATTCAGGAACTCGAGCGGAAATTTTCATTTTCTGCCGGAACTTTTTGCCGTGAACCTTTTCGAAAATCGGCCGTCGGCGGTTCGGACGATCACTTTGGTGTTTTTGCCGGCCGCACCGGAACGGTTCTTAGACTCAATCATCTCACTGACGAACAGCTGAAGAATATGACCCCGAGCGAGAAGGCTCTTTCATCTTTGAGAAGAGGCCAGTTGAGCCCTTTTGGGGAATGGAATGACGGTCGAAAGCTCAACCTTGCGCTGCTCGACTACTTTGCCGGACTTGTTTTGCACATGAAGGATCCCGGACTCGGACGGATTCTGTTGCACAAAGGTACCCCGTTTCAAAAGTGCGCAGCGCTCGCAATCAGCAACGCCGTTCATGAAGTCCGCCGTCACAGGTATACCATGCGATTCTTGAAGACCTTTCACGGTGCCGTGCGGGGTGAACAGCCGAGCATGATGACAAGGTTTCTCCTGCGCAGATATCAGCCTCAACTCTTGGGTGTCGTTCAGAAGGTCGTTGCCGCGTCTCGCGAGGGGATTGGGCATCTGGACACTCCTGTTGCGGAGGAACTCTTCTCCATTTTTGCGCAAATGCTGTGTGACCGGATTGAACGGAAAGTCACTGCGATTGGCGAGAAGGCGGGCGCCAAGTGGCCCTCGTACGACACGTTTGTCGAAAGACTTGAGATTCCCAGTGTGATCCGCATGCTCATTCAGCCGTCAGAGCGGTCACAGGTTCGCAGCGGACGGAAAATGTCATTGCCTTCGGTTGGAGAGATCTTCGACGGTTTGTCCTTTCCGTTTCTTGCATCTGCGCTTGTCGGCGGATCAATGTTTGCAACAGCCCGCGTCCTGCACGGCAAACGTCAGTTCAAAGACGAGCTGGTCAGCCGTTTTCCGAAAATGAAACAGCCGGACCGGGTCCTTTGGATAACAGACACTTTTACCGACAAAAACGGAGTCTCTGGAGTGCTTCAGCTCGCCCAAAAATATGCTGCAGAAAATGATCTGCCGATTGACTTTTTGGTCTGTCACGAAAGTCTGGAGGCTTTGGCAAATCTGAAGGTGGTTCGGCCCATGTCGACCTTCACATTGCCGTTCTATCCGCAGCAGCCCTTTCGGATACCCAATTTGGCCGAGTTGCAGAACCTCGTTGATCAGGGGGGCTACAGCGCAGTGCTCTGTTCAACCGAAGGACCAATGGCTGCTTCGGCAATCTATTTCAAGCACGCATTGAAGCTGCCTGTCTATTTTTATGTTCACACCGACTGGCTTGCCTTTGCGCAGCAAAATGACGCATTGCGTGCAGTTAACATCGACAGGGTCCGCCGCATGATGAGGGGACTGTATTCACAGTTCGACGGTATCTTTGTTCTCAACTCGGAGCAAAGAGAATTGTTCTCCGGCGAATCATTTCAGTTACCAAACGTCATGCAAACCGCTCATTGGGCAGCGTCGGCCTTCAGACGGCTACCGCACCTCAGGCGTTCGGCGATTGCGGGCCTGCACAAAGAAGACGTTGTGCTTCTCTATGCGGGGCGGCTGAGCGAAGAAAAGGGAGTGTTTCAGCTGGTGAATATTTTTGCCGAGGCTCGTGTGGCGAATCCGAAAGTCCGTTTGGTCTTTGCAGGAACCGGGCCTGCAGAGGAAAAGCTGCGCGAGCTGTTGCCTGACGCAATATTCTTGGGTTGGCAGCCGCATGAGCGGTTATGCGAGTTATACAACAGGGCGGACCTGCTCCTGCTGCCTTCGATTTTTGACACGTTTGGATGTGTTGTTCTGGAGGCGATGAGTTGCGGATTGCCGGTCTGTGCTTATGCAACAAAGGGGCCGGCGGACATTATTGATCACGGAGTCAATGGATTCCTTGCCAGAAATCCGGAAGATTTTATCGCTACCGTTGCGCTTTTTGCCGCAGAACCTGATGCCTATGAACCGCTTCGGGAGCAGGCGGTTATCCGGACGCGGAATTACCGGCCGGAGATTATTATGAAACAGCTGCTGAGAGATTTGGGTATTGGAAGCGGAGAGCCTGCGAACGGATTGTCAGGCGCGGAACACGCGGCATCGTCGGGTGATGTGGCGGAAGAGTCTTTGGCATGGAACATGCTGCCTCCGTATTCGGAGGTGAAATATGAACCAACTCTCTGGCAGCACTAGTTTGAAGGGCAATATTAAAAGTTGTTTTTTTTTCACGGTACTTTCTTCAAGTTTATTCATTATTTCGTGTGGTTTGAAGAATTCGGCTGTGAATTCCCGCACCGTAATGACACAGCCTCAGACCACGTTGATCGATGCGGTTGAAGGGAACATTCTTGTCCGGCTCAACGCTCAGGACTCTGACAGATTATCCAAATCGTTTTCAAAAGTTGTTATTCAGCCGACCGACAAACCGCCTGCGCCGGATGCGGTCAATTCCTACAGCAGCTCAACTGAAGATCTGAAAATTGACTGCGCTGCCGGTAATGCCGCCGGAGTGTCCAAGAGTTGTACAGTGTCGTTGAAGAGCAAGCCGTCTTCCCCTGAAAACACACTTCAGTCGGATGAAAGCAGCGGCGAGCATATGTTTCATTTGCGAAAGTTGATTGATGTGAAACGACTTTATTCGTCATTGACTGTGAAAGAATGGGACCTGCAGGGCTCAACTTATAAGCGCTTTTCGACATCCGACAATAAAATGATTCTTGAATGCATTTTGGACGACGAACGAAGCCGCTGCTCGATTTTTCTGAGCAATGGTCAGTCGGATGATTTTTCTGATTGATCGGTTTTTCGATTCCACGGACTGTGAGTAAATTTTTAATTCATTTTGGGGGAATATAATCATGAAAAATCTATTAATACTGTCATCATTGGCGCTTGTTTCTGCTGTTGCGTGCAAGCAAAACTCCTCGGAAATTGCCGGAAAGAAGAAGTCGGGCGATGAGAAGTCCGAATTCGTGCCGATGATTGCGAAAAAGGTTCAGTCTTTGAAGTCCAAAGACGGATTCATTTCATGTTCGGGAGTGGACAAAAAATTGAACCTTGTGCGCACGCGTGTTGAATTCAAAGGCGGCGAGTTATCGTCTCTTAATGTTGCGGCCTACGGAGATAAGGCAAACCCTGCAAATGTTTTGAACGATCTGACTCCTGACCTGAAAAAATATGAACTCTTTTCACATGAACTTAGAGGCAAAATTTTGGACTTGGACGTCGATTTGGAAGGTAAGAAGTTTGATATTGAAGTGGTTTCAGAAATGACGGGCAAAGCCAGAAAGATTTTTGACCTCGACATCCAGACCAACAAAGACGGCGAGGGCGACTACGCACTGAATGCGTACATGAGTTATAAAGAGATTTCTACCAATCTCGATTTGTCGGAAGTCTTTATGGGCTGTTCGGTTCATTACCTCGAATAATAAATATATCCGGCTGTTCAGTGCCGGCTCTCTAAAGAGTCGGCACTGAGTCGTTTCCGACAAGGTCGATGCGTACCCGATATATCTTTCGCGCATAGACATCCTGATTTGTAAATGAACTGAAATACATGAAATATGAATCATCGGTGAATTCAAAATTGTTTCCGTCCGACCCTGCGTCGAGCTGACCTGTGGGATAGTTTTGTACGATGAATCCCGCAGATTTGTCGTTGCCTTTGATGACCACCCTGTCCTGATTTGCAAGAGTCTGAACCCTTTCAAACACAGGTTTATTGAGCGATTTCAGGGTTGAATACTGAATTTTTTGTGTTGAATAGTCCCAAAACGTGACGAGAAATTTGCAGATCGCAGTGTTGAACGTGACGGTCAAATGATCCCATGAATTTGTTCCGTTCAGTACGTTGCCGTTGTGAGAATCAACGATTGTTTTGCCGTCCGATCCGACTTGTTCCCACGATTTTGCCGTCAGGTTGTTTGTTCTCAAAAGCACACTTCCGCTATTGACAACCGATCCGTCGATCATGTTGCGGTCGACGTGGGTCACGAATGCATAGTAGTGTCCGTTGTCGAAAATGATGTTGCTTGGATGAAAAAAGCCGTGGTTCAGAAGACCCTTTGACCATAAATTCGGGAATGTCACTGACAGTGATTCCGGTCTTTGGAGTGTAGAGATGCGTGACCATGACAGCCCGCTGTCGGTTGAACGAAAACTTGAAACCGCGTTCGACCAGCTGTTGAAGTGGTTTGAGCCGGTTGCGCATTTCCTTTCAGGATCAGAGTCAAACTGCAGACATTGGTACCACTCGGAATGCGCCAAGGCGAAAAGAGTGCTTCCGGAAATATACGGTGCCGACAGCCAGTTTCGGTAATCATAGGCAGGCCAAGACGGATTGAGTGGCGACTTGTAGCGTGTTTCCGCGATTTTCGGCAGTGTTTCAAGGTCGTTTCCGCAAATCATTCCGAGTTCGTGATGTGGAACAAGGACGCACACCCCTTTTTCAGTTTTGAATGCGCGAATCACCGAGTCCGGTATAACTTCCCTGTTTGTGTCCTTGTTTTCCCCATAATCCCAGACCGGTTGGGGTTGTGTCGCAACGGCGAAACGAAACTTGCTCTCTTCTTTGGAAGGGATGCACTTTTGCCTTTCATCTGCTGTAGAGTGCTTCCCGTCGGAAAGCGGCGGGTTCGGTCCACCGGCTTGACCTCCTTTTGTGGCACTGAGTTTCGACACGCAACAGACTGCCGCGACGGAAATGCATATCGCAGCAACGACTTTTGACGTATTCCCCACAGCGCTGATCCTTTTTGTTTCAGTTATATTAGGGCTGAATAATTTCGGAGCCGGACTGAGTCTGTGTAAATGGATGCCTGATAAGGACGTTATCTGATGTCAAAGCTGGAGAAGAATCTTAATGAGTGGGTCAGTCAAAATTTCATCAATGAGGCACAGGTAAAGCTGATTCTCGATTACGAGTCGGCCAAGTCCGGACACAGCTGGGTGCTTTCCGGTTTCCTGATTCTGGGAGCCGTCATCATTGGTTTCGGACTGATCTCCGTCATCGCATCAAACAGGGATAACATTCCGGATTTTGTTCGTTTGGGTGCTGACTTTTCCGCACTCTGTGCATTGGCCGCTGCTGTTATGTGGAGTCGGGATAAAGATAAACCCGTTCTCCATGAAGTATTCCTCCTTTTATTTATCCTTCTTTGCCTTGCTTCAATAGGACTTATTTCCCAGATATTTCACACCGGAGGAAGCTTTTGGCAGGCACTTTTGTTTTGGTCGGTAATATGTTTTATGCCGGTGATGGTGGCCCGTCGCTTGTTCATTCCTCTGCTATGGACGGGTTCGATTGTCGCTGTACTTTTTTTGTCGGCAAATGATTCTTCCGTGATGATGTTTTTATTTCGCAGAAAAGCGGATGGAATTCTGTTTGCTCTTCCGCTCTCCCTTGCATGTCTGATTTTAATTCTGAGACGGTTTGCAGGAGAGTTTCCGTTAACCCGCGCTCTTCGGGTTTGGATGCTTTTCACCGGACTTGCTGCTTTGGCGGCAGGTGAATTGAGAAGCCGGCGTTTTGTCGGAGTGCATTCGGACAACTCCTTTCAGGATCTCTCAGTCTGTTTTCTTTTTGGATGTGCAGCTCTCGTTTTGGTCGTTGCGGATGCCGGATACAGAAGGATTCAAAAGGGTATTTTGGTTTGTGTGCTGCTTGCGTACACGCTGCTTTTTGTTTTGCCATTGAGGGGTCTCGGCTGGAGTGCGGTCTATGCCGGATTGGTCGTTTTGACTCTTGGTTTGTTCGCGGCGTTTATGGCAAGTCTCAGAGAGATGCGGATTTTTCATGTGCTCTTGTTTTTTGCGGGACTTCGATTTTTGGTCCTGTTCCTTGAGGCGATCGGCGGTCTGGCTGCTTCGGGGTTCGGCCTGATGTTTTCAGGTCTGTTGATAATGGTGTCCGCCTATTTATGGAACAAACACCGAAATACAATCGCTGCACGGGCAGAGGAGTGGACCAGATGATTCAGTCACGCAAATTCCTGATTGCTGCTTTGGCAGTGCCCATTTTATCACTGACAGCTCTTGCCGGGTACAAGAAGTACAAACTGTCATTCGGTAAAGAGATCAGGCTGCCGGTGCAGGGCTATGATCCGCGCGACCTGCTTTCAGGACACTATCTGATTTATCGGGTGGACTATGGTGCGAAAGACCCCTGCAGCGAAGCAGCCGGCAATCGTGATCTTTTTTTATGCCTTGAGCCGCGAAAATTTTCTTTTGAGTCTCCTGCGAACTGCAGCACACTGATTCGCGGTGTTTGCAAAGACGGCCGGTTTGAAGCGGGAATTGAGAAGTTTTTTGTTCCTG
Organism: Pseudomonadota bacterium; assembly: GCA_009926615.1. Classification (GTDB taxonomy): domain Bacteria; phylum Bdellovibrionota_B; class Oligoflexia; order Silvanigrellales; family Silvanigrellaceae; genus RFOM01. Next base: position 11,364 of record RFOM01000036.1, on the reverse strand, counting down.
AAGAAAAAGCAAAAATACTGGAAAAGATGCTGCTCTCACAGCCCGCGGAAATTATTTTGTCCGTACCGGAAACAGGCCGCGCTCAGGTGAAAAATCTCCTGATCAACGGCCGGCTTTGGAGCGAATATTAAAGATGGTTTTCTCAAAAGCCTTATTGAGCCTGACGGACAGGATAGACCTTGTCGCACTCATTCTTGGCAGGTTGCCATTTGCCCGCTGAACCTTCGTTTTTGAGATAGTCAAAGATAGCCCAACCCAAATTGATGGCAGCACGATCGGCCCACGCATCCAGTGCTGCGGGGTTGACCGGCTGATCGTTGGACGGGTCAAACTGAAGCTGTCTGTCGGTGGGTTTGCCGTTGTTAAAGAAGCATACATCTTTGAATGCAAGATAGTCCTTCATTCGGTCCGAAGCTTTTTGCGGTGAGCTGGCAATAAAGTTTTTGCATCTCTCGCGCAGCTGATTGAGCATTTGAGCTTTGTGCCGGCCGACAAACGGTTCCATCTCGGGCGGAAAGGTCACACGTGTTCCTTCCATGGCCATCCAGATTAAATAATTTCCGGCGAGGTTTTTTTGCTTTCCAGAGTTGTCAGTCACCTTGAACAGTTCGTCGGCACCTGCGCCAAACATCCCGTCTTTGAGGTTCGCAACGCGGATTGAGCCGCCTGAAAGGGTCAGAAGATTGGTTGCGAGTCCCGAGCGTCCGTCGGCCGTGCTGCCATGGCACTTGGCACATGTCGTGTTGTAAAAGTGAGCCCCCGGAGTCACGGAATAAAGTTCGCCTGCGGGCTGTTTGAGTTGGCCCTGACTGTCGAGCATCCAAGCCGGTGGTTTGCGCGGATTGTTCTTAGCAGGAAAGTCACACTTGGGCTCAGGCTTGCCCTGCGCATTGGGAAGCCTGTCCCAGAAGTCGACAGCGACCGGTGTTCGCAATAGTTTGGAGAGCTTCGGGTCGAGTTTCAGGTCAACGAATTTTTGCGGCATGCCGTTGACCGGATCCTTCCAGTCCGCTCTGCGCGGAACAAAGGATTTGGAGTTGGGCCAAGTCAAATCCAGATCAATCCACGGGAAATCATCATTTGATTCACAAGTCACGGGCTCTGTTTCGGCGCGTGCTGCGACGGCGGGATCTGATGAAAGTGAATAGAGCCATTTTGCCGTCAGGTTCAAAAGTTTGCAGTTTGCATCCCCCGGCGTGTGCATGGGCATCGGCAAAAAGCGCCCGCCGTCGCCGATTTTGGAGGCCGAAACCCGAAGATACAAATGGCTTTGGTTGGGATCGCCCGCTTTGGCAAAATACTTGGGGCTGCTGCGCGCAGAGTCGCGCGTGATGCGGCGCAGGTCAAAATCAAAAAGCTGTCCTTCGCGCAGGTCGAGAGTGACTTTGTTGTCCTTCATCGCAAAGCCTTCCGGATTGTGGCAGTGCGCACAATTGCCGACCATGTAGCCTTGCAGGCGTGTTTCGTGAACGTTGCGTGACTGGCGTGAACCCGCTTCTTCAAGGACGGGAAGCTCTGAAGGTGATTTTACATTTTTCAGGATTCCCGAATCGATGAATCTTTGAATTTGAGTGATTTCGTCGGCACCGATGTCACGGTCGCGACCCGCGGAGCCGAGCGGTCTGCGGTTAAGCTGCAAAGGAGTGAAACCCAAAACGTAGTCTTGCGTTCCCTTGTGACATTCAACGCAGCGCTGCTTTCCCGGAATTGCATATTTACGGGTCTTGCCGGTGTTCTCGTCGACAATGATTTTGAAGATGTCGTCTTTGAAGGGCGTACCGTCGCGGTAGGGGATATTGACCAGCAACGCCTCGGATTCTGCGTCATTCCATTTATAAGACCCCAAGAGAGGTTCCTGCGGCGATTTTCTGACAACCAGAATGCGCGTTTCGACTTTTCGAAAGACGTTGGATCCGGATTTGTTTTTGACCGACTTATAAAATGTTTTGTAGAAGCGGGTATTCGGCGGAACGGTAAATTGCTTGGTCGCAGGATCGTAGTTTGCACCCGACGATTTCCACGTTTGCAGATCTTCATCCCACACTGCAGGAAAGTGAACGTATCGTCCCTTTTCCGCATTGTCGGCCCAGAGCGGATACTCAACGTTGTAGGAGAGTGTGCCGCGGCGCGCGAGAGCCAGACTGTCGAGGGTCATAAGATCTGTTTGCGACAGTTTTTCAGGAAGCCGGGTTGCCGAAAGAAAGAGTTCGTCTTTTTCAGGGTCGGCACCGATTTGATCGGCTCTGGGGATGCAGCTTCCCAAGTCAGACTGCCGGCCGGCATTTGCCCTGCGTTTGTCGTCATCGCTCATTCTGAGTGTAAAATTGCCGTTCGGCTTGCCCGCATTCATCCAGTCTTCAAGCCGGTTTTGAAGTTGCGCATATTTTTGAGGAGCTGATTTTCGGATGCTTTCCGGAGGCATGCGGTTGCCGGCGATCACTTTAAGAATTGTGTCAGCTTGTCGGGCAATTCCTCCGACTATAACTTTTTGGCCGTTGGAGCGGACTTCAGACTCATTATAGGATGAGACATACCAGAAGCCGCCGGTTTTTGACGCGGGGGCCAAGTGGCAGCCTGCGCATGCGGTATCTATTTCGGCCTTGAGTTCATCAAAAGACATCTGCGGAGCAACCGGATTTTCGTTCTCGACGAGCGGCGGAAGAGGAGAGCTCGTGCGCGGCTCGGAGCACTCTGTTGCGGCATCCAAAGGCGGCAGCGGGCCGGCATCCGGATTTTGCGGAAGAGTCGGTGCCGACGGATTGTTTGCATCGTCGGGTTGATTGTCGCCGTTGCGGTTTTTTCCGGTCAGCGGCAGCTGAATAACCTCGTCCGATTGCGACGGAGCCTTACGGTCTCCGTTGCAACCGGCGAGTGTTATAACTGCTACGCTTCCGATGAGGAAACGCAGATGTCTTTTCATTGTCTCTTAGTCCAATGTGATGAAGTCGTTTTGCTGAACAATCGGATCCATGAACGAACGGTCAAGAACCTGCGGAAGAAGCTTGAGTTCAGCAGTGTTCAGTGAATAGCTGCCGCGCGCTTCGTAAACATAAAGAGTACGGGCGAGCGGGTAAAGCTTCACGCGCACATTGTGAACAGTCGGCAGATATGAACCTGCGCCGTCAGTTTTGGAGAGGCTCAGCGGACGGTTGCCTGCGCGGGTTGCAGAAAGTCCGGCGTAGCCGATTGCGTTTGCGTTGGTTGCAGTTTCATTGGCGATGTCAGGTGTTTCGGGAAGGACTTTGACGCATGCGCCGAAGGTCTTGATGCCCACAATCGACTTGAACGTATCTGTTGTACCCGAGTTGTCGTCGCGGCGGAAAACTTCAATTGCGCCTGAACGTGTGGAACCGGCAACTTTGGACCAGTCGGTCACTTCGCACATGAAGATCGCTTTGACTTGGGGCAGGCTCAGCTTTGTAACCGGATTTGACGCGTTGACGAACACGCCAAGACCGTCGAGAGCAATCGGATGAGCAACAACTTCAATTCCGGCAGCTGCAGCCTTTGCAGCGGCTTCTTTTTTCAGTTCACGCGACATCGGTGCAATGCCCTGTTGTCCTGCGACAATGGCTTCCTCACCCTTGCCGGAACCGCCGCCGACGTACTGAATTTCTTCAGCCAAACCTGCTGCCTGAATGGCATCAGTCATCACGCCGGCGAGCGTGTCTGAGCCTTTGAATGTAAACGGAGCGGCGAGAGCGGATGCGCTGAACGCCGACAAAGCGAGAGCAGAAATAATACGCATAATAAACCTCCTGATTGAGTCTCTGACGGAGACAACGGCCTCTTAGCCGCCGGCCGAGGGCACTGACAAGCGTGTCACAATCGTTTCACAGGTAAGTGTATTTTTTTGATTATTGACGAAATTGTGAAGACCCAATGTCCACAAATCATTCACTTATTCTTAAATTTTGAAGCTGTTCGGGTTCTCCCTGCTCTGAGAACATTTCATAGCGTTGTTATATTCAGGGAGGAGATTGATGAGCACGGTATTTGATAATTACGGTTCAGCGGACGGCCTCAGAAGTTTGGCTCATGCACACTCACCCGCGGCCATTTCCGACGCTGCGCAGGGCAGGAGCCAAGAAAGGGCCTTTGATGTCAGACTGGCGCGCCCTGAAGAATATGATGAGGTTTTCTCGCTGCGGTATGATGTCTTTTTGGCAGGGCATCAGAGCCCGAACCCGACGATGAAAGATGAAGATGTTTATGACTCCGTGGCTGACCATCTGATCGTGAAGCACGAGTCCAGAATTGTTGCGACCTACCGTGTGTTGCCGATGGACAGAGTGCTTGCCGCAGGATTGTCGCCCTACGCAGCTACGGAGTTTGAGATTTCTCCGCTGCTCGGAAAAGTCGAGCCGTACAGAACCATCGAGCTCGGTCGCAGCTGTGTTCATCCGGCCTATCGTCAGGGCGCAATTCCTAAGATGCTGTGGAGCGCCTTGGCAAAATACATGTCCCAGCATGACAGGACCGAGGCTGTCGGTTGTGTGAGTGTTTTCAACTCGTCTCATGCCGAGGCATCAGCCTTAAAAGACTTCTTCAAAATGCAGGGATCGTGGAGTCAGGAGATTGAGTGTCCGGCATTGCGTCCGTGCTCCGGCGGGGCGGCAGTTTTCGAAAACATGCATTTGAAGTCTTTGGTTCCTCCGCTTCTCAAATCATATTTGCTGCTGGGTGCAAAACTGCTGGGTGGCCCTGCGTATGACCCCGAATTTCAATGCCATGATTTTTTGATGCATTTCTCGACGGCAACAATGTCTGATCGCTGCCGCAGGACGCTGTTCAGCTGACTTCCTGCCCGAAGAATTTTTCGGAATTCGCGCAGACACTGACCAGAAAATCGAGAAGTGTCGTGTGACGACGGCAGGCTCTGCTGACCCTGTGCGGTGCGACCGGATGGAACCATCCCAATTTGGTGAACGCACGCCAAGGAGCCTTCTTAAGCCAGTTCCAGCTTCCCATTTCGAGTGCCAGCGGCAGGAAAAGAGGGCCGCCGAGATTCTGGTTTTCAAGCAGCAGATAATCCCACAGATCGCCGTTGGTCTGGTAACTGTCCGATTGCCGTTCAAACTTGTAGACGTGATCCGGAAAGGATTCGTTGAGTGCCTTTTCGATGGCAAGATAGTGATTCCAGTGTGGTGGTAAAGCCGATGACATGGACCATGGTGTCCAAACCCTGTCGCGCGCTCCGAATCCGCTGTGCAGGTCGAGTGCAATCATGCCGGATGAAGTGTCGAGCAGATTTTTGACTGCCCGAATAAGAGCTCGGCTCTCGAGTGCCAAATCACCCGTGCCGCTGTAGTAGGGCAACATGGGCGAAAACTGGTGTCCTCCGAGCAGCGGGACGGGCTTTTCTGCTGCGACGGGCGCATTCCGCATCAGGTCGATGCCCTCTGCCGTGGCCCTCCGACCCTGAAAGATTCCCGTCGGGTTCAGCGCAGGTATGGCAACGATCCGCGCGCTCGCGAGCGATCTTTTAAGGGCATCGTTCCAGCGTGCGTTTTCAATGAGATGGGACAAATAATGAAGCAGCACGGTGACACCGATGGTCTCAAGTCCGTGAACTCCGGCAACGAGGAGAAGCGTAAACCTGTTTTTTTGCGGGCGCCCGTGCGGCTTGAGTTCTAAAAGCTGAATGTCAAAGTTGCGGTCCTCACAGCTGACGGTTTCGAGACGGCTGCGCATCAGGTCGTCACGGTAGCGGGACGTAAACGAGGTAATTTCTTCAAGAGTATTCATAGCGCACCGCCAGACAAAGTTGTTCAAAGGTCGTCAGGGCAAGTTCCGATGGTTTAACGTTGTCACAGACAGGGACCCATGCACCTGTGACCGTTATTTTAGTTTCTCTGCGTCGAAGGGTTTTAAGAAGGTGAGGCATCAGACTCATGTCGTCCGTCCATGCGGCTTCAGCCTGATTTTCGTAAATCAATGCAAGGCACAATATGGACTCTGCCTGTGCCTTCTGAGCAATCCATGCGTGTCCCTTGGCCCACGATTTGAGCGCGGGCAGCGGAGCAGCTGTGGTGGTCCCTTCGGGAAAGAGCGCGATGTCTGCGTCCGATGAGAGTTTTAAACATTGCCTGAGTGCATTCGCGCGACCCATAATGGATTCGCGGCGCACAAAGATGCATCCAAGAGAGCGGGCAACCCAGCCAAACAGCGGCCAGTGTGCAACTTCTAATTTAGCTAGAAAAATACAAGGCCGGAGTGCGCTCAGAATGATGATATCAAGGTAGCTGACATGGTTTGCAACAATCACCGTTTTACCGGCCGAACGAAGCTCGGAAAGCGGAATTTTGCAGTTCAGCCGAATTCCGCAGACCAACAGCAGCCATCTGAAGCAAACGGACGTCAGATGAGCGCGCAGGCGAACCTGGTTGGGACACATCAATAATGCAAGATTCAATACGATTGATGTGATTAGCACGCCGGTAAGACGCAGGGCAGCCAGCAATGTGGACGGCATTGGATAAAATCTCCGCAGACTCGGTAAACAGTTCGAACGGTCAATTATCGTTTGAGCACCGCGGGGAAAGAATGCCGGCCTGTGGAGACTCTGTGAATTCTCCGAAGGGGTATGGCAAGTTTGTGAATTTGCGATATTCTGAAGGTTATGTTGATGAGTCTTCTAAAAAATTCGGAATGGGCATTTTTGCTGGACTTTGTGTCACCGGCATTTTTTAAGGTCATTCCGCCCGTAGAACTGTTTTCCAATGCGACTGCGCTGGCAAAACGCACGCGTGATCACAAATTCTATGAAGTCATGATCTCCGACGTCGGCGGTCATTTTGCCCAAGTGCTTCCCGAGGTGAAGGTCATTGCCGGAACGATGACTCATTGCGGCAGTTTTCCTTCGCCGCATGTGACTGATTTGGTCAACGCCGGCGAAGCCGCGCGAAAGCATGTTGCTTCAAGAATTGTTGAAATTTACTTTGCACAGATTCTCGCCGGACGGGCTGTGTTTCTTGATGTCCGTCTTAACCGCTTTGCCGTTCAGGATTCGGTTGTTTATTGGAGTCCTGCTCCGCTGACAGGGGTTTTCTCCGACGAATTTTTGGCTGCAATGGGTGAACTCTACAAGGGGTATTACGGCGGCGAACCCGAGCGAATGAAGTCCGCTCTTTCGACGATCGGACTTGACTGGGCCTATGATGTCTTCATTGCACATTTCGGCGAAGGCGATCAGTCGGATGTGCGTTTTGCGATGTCACACTTTGTGCATACTTTTCATGACATCTTTATGCTGTGCAAAAAGAACCGCAAAAATCTGCGCGGTGAATTTGTCCAGCTCGGCGTGATTTTGGGACTGATGTACGAAAGCCTCGAAAGACTGGGCGTGAGTGTGGATGTGAGGAGCGCTTTTATGCGCGTCCTCAAAAATCCTGACACTGGTTCGGATCAGTTTCCTTAAGGTCTGCAATCCTCACACCGGCTTCAATCAGGCGCAGCTGAATTCCGCTGAGTACACTCGAAGGTAAAGTTTTTGTGCGCGAAAGAATCCAGATAGGCGCGTTTCCGGGGGACACAATCACCGAATATTCATATTCGCCGCCTACTTCTGTCACAATGTAATTCGGCCCGCCAAATGCGAACGGTGACAGACGGACGGCGAGCTGTGAGGGTTTTGCCGGATCGGTGATTTTTGCGGTTCCCTTTGCCGTGCGGATTTCGCCGTTGTTTCTGATGCACGTGTTGACGACCGACAGAGTTGTGTCATCAATGCGCGCATAATCAGCCTTGGCGCACTTGCAGTCGCGCTGGAAAAAAGGATTGGTTGACTGAATTTGATACCAAGTTCCCAAGTAACGGTCGGGTTGGAAATCTTTGATGCCGTCAAGATTCACGGCGTACGCCTGTGCAGAAGCAACGGTTGCGAGAAGTGCTGCGGAGAATCTGAGCATGAAGCCTCCCTGTCGGATGCGGCTCTGTGAATGAAAAGTGTAAAATTCGCGCCGCCCCGAAAGAGTTGCAGAGACTCTTCAGCTCGACAACCTTTCATCTGCCATTGGCATAAAGATTCTCGAGATGTTGAAAAAAGTTATATATATTTTGAGGGTTTGTATCCGCAGGAGTTATTCCTGAACGCCAAAGCAAGTCGCTGAGTTCCTCCAAAATCTTCAGTTCAGCTTCAACAGACGAATCTTTGGCTTCGATCTCGAGTTCATAGTTTTCCGGCTGGCCGTCGGCAAAAAGATCTGTGTCGCGGCCCAATTGAATTTTTAAGGGTTTGTAAGTTGTGTTGACAAAGGTAGCGGCCCAGCGTTGTTTTCTGACAATCGCGGCCGGAATTAACGAACCCTTCAGCTGTGCCGTGCCGGAGTCAAATGCGAAATGTTGCGGCCAAGACTCCTTGGCCCAAATGCGTTCGAGCTCATGAATTTCATCCCGCGAGATGCTTCCGGACGAAGCCTTTTCCAAGAGAAAATTTGAAGACTTTATCTGCCTGCGACAGGTTTCGCTCTTACCGGCATGCTTCGAATCTGCGGCTGAGCGGCTTGTCGCGGTCCATACAAATCCGCCTGCACGGGCAGTGTGCTGTTCTGTGAGCCATGATTTTTGCGCAACGCATTCGTCGCCGCGATCCTGCAGCCGCAGTTTTGCCCGTGGCTCCACCCGCTTGAGCAGGAAACTGCCGCCGTCATGTTTGTCAAAATACATATCCGTGCGTTCGCTGAATTGGGATCTGCTCCTCCAGAGGTCCAAAAGATGGTCGAATCCCTCGCGCGTCAGGCGCAGCCGAAGCTCAGTTTCGATTTTGAGAGAATCCGGACTCTTTGCCGAGGCAGCGGGAATGGCCGAAAGATGACAGGCGACAGCGACGAATGACACGAGGAAAGTGCGAACAGTCTGATTGCGAAAAAGCGCTTTGACAGCCCTTTTGCTCTTCAGCATCTCAACTTCCTCTGCAGTGGATGAACGTCAAAGGGAAGTGTATCTGGTTTTTTGAACGAAAAAGAATGTACCGGTGACACTCTGGTGAAATTTTAAAGAAATTTTGTAACCAGCTGTAATTTTGATTTTTTTATGGAGTCTTTTGTTCGAGTCTTAGGAGAGAGGATTTTATCAGTAATCCTCCGCTGTAACCTCCCAAGTCGCCGCATTTGGAAATAACTCTGTGACAGGGGATCAAAATTCCTGCCGGATTCATCCCGTTGGCGCTGCCCACGGCGCGGAGAGCTTTCGGGTGATTAAGCCACCGTGCCTGCTGTTCGTAATTCCAAACTTCACCGTAAGGGATTTGGAGAAGCGAATTCCAGACCCGCAATTGAAACTGAGTTCCGGTTAATTGCAACGGGATGTCGAAGTATCGGCGCAGACCCGCAAAATATTCCGAGAGCTGACTGCGTGTACGGACAATGATTTCGTTTTCCTGTTCGAGAATCTGCGTCGAAGAGTGAACAACCTTCGACCGCACACGCGGCCAGTTCGATTCGAAGGCCAGAGCGCACAGCGCAGAGTTGGAAGCCAGCAGATACAGTGTCCCCAAGGGACTGTTGAAACTGGCATGAAAGAGGCTGTGAAAAGGCAAATCCGCAGTCACATTCGTTTGCAATTGCGGACCTTCAGTCCCATTTCGTACTTCAGGTCAAGTCCGTCGACGGCAAACGAGATGGTCGCATTCTCGCGCAGCTTCTGCAGCCTGACGAATATATCGGAATGATAATTGAACAGCCGTGATCGTTCGCGGTTGCAAAAGCGCTTGTGCGGCGAACCGCGGCGCTCCTCTTCGGGGAACCGCGCAATCGGCTGTGGCAGAATCGCCAGAGGTTCGTTGAGGATCTGATTGGCCGGAAAATCCGCAAAAGCCGCTGCCATATTCTGCGTGAGGTCTTCAGGATGGCTCGTTCCGTTGGGGCGGCGGCGCGCAAGGTTGCTGATGAAATCGAGTCGTGCACGAATGCCGGCAGACTTGACGATTCCGTAGGTCAGGGTTTGGCTTATTTCCTCAACTCTCCGACCTTCTGTGACTTCGAGCGGCAGAACAATTCTGCATGGGCTGATGCTCATGTTGCCGCGGCCGTTGCGGTAAGTTTCGCCAAGGCGGGTGAACACAAAAGAAACGGTGTCCCCGTTGGCGATGACAAACGCGTCCTGATTGGGATCGGACGAGCTTCCAAACTGGCAACCCACGCCCTGCGACTTCATCATTTCAGTGCGCCAGATGACATCCTGAGCCTGTGCAACACCGCTTAAACCAAAGAGAAGGCAACTCACCGAAAGTAAAAGACGCAAACCGGAAGCTTTGGGCAATTTCATGGGAATCTCCGAAAACTCAAGAGTCTCGGTGTGTCATGAATGATTTTGGCCGATCAGTCAATAGTAAAACGGAGGGACCCGCAGTGAGTTTGCAAGCCGCAGGAATTGCAGATGAGTCTTAATCGGCGGATTCAAAAACTCACGCTTCTGAATGCCGAAGTCGGGACAATTTCTTCAGCCCTGTTTGGCGGGGTCCAGAACAGTTGAAGGGCAATAAAAGTTGCAGGACCTTGGAAGTAAAGAATCCTGAAGGTGTGAGAACCTGCCGTCAGCGTGACTGTACCTTCTTTTGCAGAAGGCGGATGCTGACCGTCGTGCTCGATGATTTTTTGGTTGTCGATGAACAGAATGGCGCCGTCGTCGGAATGTATTTTGAATTTGTACGCGCCTGTCAACGGCGCAACAAGAGTTGCGCGTGCATCGAGTCCGAACCACTCAAAGAGGTTGGGCACGCCCGGAAATCCGGCGGTAAATTCGCGCGTCGGAACGTCGAATTTGGTCATACAAATCTTCGTCTTAAAATTGCTGTCATTCAGCGTTGCCGAGCCGATGGAATTGGTTCCGTTGGGCAGCTGATACACTTTTGCCGTGATGGGCTGTGAGGAGGATCCTGCGATACATGCCTGAAAAGGCTCATTGGGTGAAACGGGCTTGGGCGGATTATCCGCAGCTGCCGGCGCCGGTGCAGGAGGCGGGGCTGGAGGCGCTGACTTTGACACGGGCTGTTCTTCACCGGCAGTTGCCTCAGCGTCGCTCTTTTGCACCGGCTGAGGAGCCCCTTTTTTTTCAACTTTTGGTGCGGTTTTGTACTGCGAACTAAGATCGTTGTTGCAGGCAGTCAGCGCTGCAGCAAAAAAAGTCAGAGTTGGAATCAGTATTGTTTTCATCACGAACCTCTGTTCTTCATCGGCAAATTCATCGATAAACTAAAGAAAATGTAATTACCGAGTGAAAATGTCAGGGGTTATCTCCCAAGCGATTATGTCAGTACCCGGGGTTTAGACTGTCTCCTTCCAAGGAATGGGGAGGGGCCATGGCCAAGAAGGGGCTGATCGTGTCGGCTGATGAACAAATCCGTTATGAGAGCATACAATCCTA
>RFOM01000035.1 GCA_009926615.1 Pseudomonadota bacterium | reverse complement strand
GCCCACCGCGAGAGTGTCGCCCGAAAGGGAAACAGACCAGCCAAAAAAATCACCCGAGTCTGCATTCGAAGCTTTCACATAAGCTTCCTGATACCATTTCACCGGTTCTGTATCTGCCCATATTGTTGTTCCGCCCGAAGCATTTGTTCCGTCCCAAGCGCAAACGCGGATGCCGTATTTGTTGCCGGGCGCGAGGCTTACGAAGCTGGAGGTTGTACCGGAACGTATGACCCCTCCGGCACAGTCTGCAGGCGGTGCCCAAGTTCCATTCGATACAGGAGCAATCATCACTTGGGTGGCAGTTCCAAGGTTTGAGCTCCACGCAAAAGTGATGCTCGTCGTGGTTGTTCCTGTAACGCGGATATCAGGATCAAACATGCGGTCGCGGTGGCGGTAAATGTAAACGGCTCCTGAATCTATCGCTGAGTTGTCGGAACTTGCGGTGGTGCCATTGGTGATGGTTGTTTGGTTTGAATCTTCGTTTGGAACACCCACTGCGAGTGTGTCTCCTGAAAGTGAAACTTCATCGCCGAAATTAGTGTTCGATCTGGCATTTGCAGCTTTCACATAAGCCTCTTGGGCCCAGTGAGTACCGTTGCGACGATACACATATACGGCACCTGCGGCTGATGCAGAGTTGTCGCTACTCGCAGCGGTCCCGCTGGTGATGGTGTTTTGGTTTGAAGCTTCACCAGTGGCACCGACGGCAAGAGACTCGCCGGAAAGTGAAACGGATGTTCCAAAATAATCAAACGCTTCGGTATTTGAAGCCTTCACAAACGCTTCCTGTGCCCAGTTGGTTCCGCTGCGGCGATAAACATAAACAGCACCTGACGAATTTGCAGAGTTGTTGCTACTCGCGCCGTTACCGTTGGTGATGTTAGTTTGGTTTGAAGCTTCATATTTCGTGCCCACAGCCAGAGTGTCGCCTGATAGGGAAACTGAGAGTCCAAAATTATCACCCGATTCCGCATTGGAAGCTTTCACATAAGCCTCTTGGGCCCAGTTAGTACCGCTACGACGGTACACATATACGGCACCCGCGGCTGATGCAGAGATGTCGCTACTCGCTGTAGTCCCATTGGTGATGGTGGTTTGGTTTGAGTCTTCACCGGCGGCACCAACGGCAAGGGACTCGCCGGAAAGAGAAACGGATTTTCCAAAACCGACACCCGCTCTCGTATTGGCCGCTTTCATATAGGCCTCTTGCGCCCAAGTGCTGCCGTCGCGGCGGTAAACATAGACAGCACCTGCGCTGGATGCTGAATTGTCCGCGCTTGCACCGGCTCCGTTTGTGATGGTTGTCTGGTTTGAGGCTTCAAAGTCAGCGCCGACTGCAAGTGTATCGCCGGATATCGTCACAGACACGCCAAAATAATCGTTCGAATTCGCATTAGCTGCTTTTATATAAGCCTCTTGCGCCCAACTGGTGCCGCTGCGGCGGTAAACATAAACTGCGCCTGCATACGATGCTGAGTTGTTGGCACTTGCAGCGGTTCCATTGGTGATGCTGGTCTGGTTTGAGTCTTCTCCGCGTGCGCTCACAGCGAGTGAATCTCCAGAGATCGAAACTGAAAAACCAAATTCATCGTTTGCCTCGGCATTGGATGCTTTCAAATAGGCCTCTTGCACCCAGCTAGTGCCGCTGCGGCGATAAACATATACACCACCTGCGGCGGTTGCGGAGTTGTCTGCACTTGCATCGGCGCCATTTGTGATTGTCGCTTGGCTTGAATCTTCTCCACGCGCACCGACAGCGAGAGTGTCACCCGACAGCGAAACCGAGTAGCCAAAAAAGTCACCCGCACCTGCATTTGAAGCTTTAATATAAGCCTCCTGATACCAACCATTCTGCAAATTGAAACTCACGGCAGATGACGTTCCGACATTCCCTGCCGCATCTGTCTGACTCACGGTCACCGATTTGGTGCCGGTTCCGGAAGTGACAGACCACGAAGCAAAAATGAATGCATTCGATGCACACGTGGTGGTTTGGCCGGCAGTAACATCTCCACCGAGCGTGACTGTGAGGCCATTTTCACAGCCTCCGTTAAGTGCGGTTGTCACCGGATTTGTTGTGATTGTCGCGCCCGCTGTCGCAATACTTACCGCGGGTGGAGTGTTGTCGACGGTGAAAGTGGTTCCAGAGTTGGTTGCAGGAGATGCATTGCCTGCTGCATCCGAAGCCGCACTCGCTGCCACAGAAATTCCGACGGTTCCGTTGCCGGTACAGTTCGAAAGACTCACGATATAGCTGTTTGGAACGGCACCATTGGCTGCAACTGATTTGCTGCACACAGGTGTGCCGGTGAGTGTGATTTGAGTTGTCAGAGTTGACAGAACAATTGCATTCAGAGTGTTCGAATCGGTAAAAGTCACGGTATAAGTGACTGCGGCCGAGGATTGTTTCACTGTCGTCGCGCTTGGTGCGCTGATGCTGACTTCTGGTGCCACTGTGTCCTTTAAAAAAGTCCTTGAGACGGTGCTCACAAGTCCTGCGGCGTTTTGACTGGTGACGAGCGCATTCTTGTTGCCCTCGGCACCGGCAAGTTGAACAGGTATAGAAAAAGATCCCCCACCTGTAGCTGAACATGTTTGTGAAACTGACGCCGGAGCGAGATCGGCACTCGTTACCGTCACGGTGAGGCCGGTTTCGCATGTGCCCTGCAGATTGAAAGTCGCTGCGCCCAACTGTGCATTTGCTGCCGGCGCAGTGAGGGTGAGTGTTGGCGGAGTATTGGTCACCGTCACGTTTGCACTCGGGCCTGCAGCAACAGAGGTGTTGCCCGCTGCATCTTGCGCGATGTTTGCTGCGAGGGTGATGTTCACCGATCCCGAATTGGTACATGCACTTAAGGTCACAGTGGGCGATGCTGTTGTGCCGTTGGTCACTGCCACCGTGCACGCAACTCCTCCTGTGTATGTGGGAGTGACGTTGGCTTGCAGAAGGTTCACCGCGCTTGAGCCTGTGACGGTGATTGGGAAATTGATGCTGTCATTGTAGTTTGCGGTTGTCGGCGTCGGAGTGCCGATGGTCACGATTGGGCGGGTCAGAACTGCAGTGCCTGTGGTGTTGGTTGCATTGCTTGTGTTTGAAAACGAATCGGTGAGAACTGTGTTGAAAGCAAACGTTCCGCCTGCCGAAGCCTTGATATTCACCGTGGCGCTGCCAGATGCCCCCAAACTTCCGGTCGTGGACATTCCACCAGATGCGATGGTGCCACCGCTGACCACCGTGCAGTTGCTTGTGCAGTTGAGACTGTAAACGGCGTTGGCTTCGCCCGTGATAACAACGGGAAAACCTGCGGAAGGGTTCTCGACAATGTTGACAAAGTTGTCTGAAAGAACGGCCGCAGTGACAACCGGAGGCAAAGGAGCTTGGGTGTCCGTACTGATGACGGGCGATCCGCCGAATGTGACATTAGCAAGACCGTTCACGAGTTTTACGCACACCTTCACGATGCTTTCATGTGCAAACACGGCATCGGCAGATTTAGGAATTGCTGCTGCGTAGGATTGTGAAGCGTCACAATTTGCCGCTGGTGCAACCACTGCATAGGACACAGATGAGTAACCGGATGCAGTGAGCAAAATCACGGGAAGATTTGCAGCTACTTCGGATGTATTGAGTTTGCCGTCCAACGCGCCGTTTGCGAGTGCGAGTGAAGTCAGAACGGGTGCTGCAGAGCTCACCGTCACGTTCGGGCTCGGGCCGGCCGCAGCAGCGTTGTTGCCGGCATTATCGGTAGCCTTGGGATTGTTCAGGCTGACACTCAGCGCACCGCTCGCCGTGCAACCGCTGATCGAAATTGTCCGGCTGGGAAGACCGCTTCCTCCGACGTTAACAGCACATCCTGCGGAATTGCCGTTGAGCGTGACATCTGCGTTGGTTAGGTTGATTGCGGCCAGCCCGCTTCCGCCGGTGTCTGCATAGGTCACTGTGTAAACAGTTGTTTGTGACGGGCCAATGACGGGCACAGACGGAGCAGAAAAGACTGCTGTTGGCGGAGCGAGGTCGGCGTTTCCGGATGCCGTTGTGGTGGCGCTTGTGCTGCCAAATTCGTCGGTGAAATTGGCAGCCAACTGAAAGGGACCCTGCGCAGTCACCCTGACTGTCGCACTGGCCTGACCGTTTGGCAGAGATATGGACTGCGAGTTTGCAAAAGTGCCGCCATTTGAAACGGTGCAATTGTTTGTGCAGGTGAGGAGGAGAGTTGAGCCTGCCTCGCCTGTCAGGTTCACCAAAAAACCGTTTAAATTTTCCGCGGCGTTGATCCAGTTGTCTGCCAATGCGGGAACAACCACCAGCGGAGCAGCCGTTTGCTGAACGGTCACAGTAAAAGATTGCGAAACCGTAAGAGAGCCGTCGCTGGCGCGAATCACAAAGTCTGTCATTCCGGTTTGAACTGTTTGAGGAAAAAGAGAAATGAGACAATTCGGAGCTTCACCGCCAACGGCAATTCCTGATGGAGCAAAGATGTTTGTGTTTCCCGACCGCACTGTAATTGCTGTGGCGCAGTTCAACGCGTTGTCGGCATCCGTCAGGCTGACCGGAATATTGAGTAACGGCTTGTTGATTTTGCCGACTCTCGATGAAACCGCTGAAAGCACAGGTGCAGCGTTGGCCTGAGGGGGCGGAAACTTGAACACAGCAGAAAGTTTTATCTCGCTTGCGGATTCACCCACAAGCCGTGCATAAACATCGACGCCTTCGCTGAAAGGAAAACCTGATTTAAGGATTCCGCATTTGACTGTCCCCTCAGACGTCATTGCTCCACTTGCAGCAGCACGAAAAGCAGTATCCGTGCATCCCGAAAAATCGCTGATGACGTTGGCACCCTGCGCAGCATTTGCCCACGCAGGAGTGCTTGCTGAAAGACCATCCCAACCGGACAGTTCACTTTCTGTTTTGGCAAAAACGATTCTGACGTTTGCGCTTTCGCTGAACGCCTCTTTCCATTCAAAGCGCGCAGCTGTTGCCGTGCTCAAATTATCTATTGATGTCCACATGCCGGTTTTTTTGCCTTGCAGGGCATCTGTGTTTGGAAGAGCTGCGACCGTGATCTTCTGCCTTGCCGGCGTGACCCGTTTGATATCTGTTTCGGTTTTTGAGTTGGCTGTTCCGCCGACGTTTTCGGGAATTTGCAGACCAATTTTTTGTTTGAAAGTCGTCAACGGAGCAGAGCCGTCGGGTAACTTTTCCGCCGCCGGAATTGCAGCTTCACCCTGCAGAGGCGGAGCGCCGGCATCAATGCGTGCCTGACTTACAGGTTTGACGAGTTCCTGCGGGATCTCGAAATCTGCAAGAACGATTTTGTCTTTGGAATTGACCTTCAGTGGAATTGTTTTTGCGGTAATTTTAATGACCGGAAGAGCGAACTCACCCAGCAGAGATGTCTTTGTTTCGTAACGCGTGTCTTCAATTGTCAGCTTTGCATCTGCAACGGGTGAGCCGTCAAATTCGAGCATAACTCCGGTCAAAAATGAACCGGTGACCTCTGTGGGAGGAACCACGCCGCCGGCAGGTTGAGTGGGAACAACGATTGCGCTGGTGAATTGTGTCGGTTTATTGCCTGAGCATCCCTGAAGGATGGTCAGGAACACTCCGACGCCAATCGTAGTTTTGAACATTCTGAAAACGCGAGGCATTTTTACCAGTTCTCCCATGAAAAGGATCGGCAAAACCTGAGTTCGGCTTGATTTTGAAAATTGACGCTTTTTTTTTAATGTAACCATCTAATTTTTTGAGAAAAATACCGCAGCTGTGATAACCTTGAGACAGCGGAGAGATTATGGCCAAGTTTCAGCAGGCAATGCAGGTATCGGAAGCGTCGGAGGCAGTGCAGTCTTCCGCCACGCTCAATAATGATCTTGCCCGCTGGGCGGCTCAACCGCTGTCGGGTTGTTTTCCCGATGTGCTTGCGCATTTTTTGCTCTCCTGCAGGTCACCCAACACCCGCTCTGCATATGCAAGAGATGTTTTCGAGTTCCTCAGCTTTGCGGAAAATTCCGGATTCAAGGTGACGTCGGTCGCCGACATTTCCGAACGGCATGTCCTGCTCTGGAAAGAAGCTCTGTCGCAAAAACACATGAAGTTTGATGACAGCAAAAGACGCGTGGCACAGTCGTCGGTTGCACGCAAACTCTGCACACTCTCCTCTTTGCTGGCTTTTGCCTGCAAGCGCGGGCTGATTGAAGACAATCCGATGGCACTGGTCCGTCGTCCGAAAGTCCGCAGGCAAAGTCACGCAGCCGTTCTTACAGAAGAAGAACTTTCTCAAATTCTCAGGCACAGCCGCGAGAAGTTGAATGGGCCAGCCCGAGCCGGCGACGGAGATGTTGAAAAAACAAGGCGTGAACTGCTCCGCGCGGAAACCGAATGGTGTGTGCTCGTGCTGTTGTTCACCGTCGGCATGCGCGTCAGCGAACTTTGTCAGCTGAAACTGAAGGATCTCATCACCGAGGGCGAATTGCTCAGGATACGGCTGATGACCAAAGGTGCCCGACGGCACGCACCGTTGATTCACTCTGAATCTGCGAGGGTTTTATTGCGTTTTGTCGGTTTATATCGTTCCGGCGAATTGCCGGATTCACCCGTTTTTGTTGCGGCCAGAACGTCGGCTGGGAAAATTTTGCCGCTGCACCGCAGCACTGTGTTCAGAATGGTCAGGGATGCGGCGTTGCGTGCCGGCATCAACAGGCCGTTTTCACCCCACGGCTGCCGTGCAACTCTTGCCACCCAACTCCATTTGGCCGAGGTTCCGGTCGTTGAAATACAGACACTTCTCAATCATGCCCAAGTGACAACCACGCAGCTTTACCTGCATCGGATTGATGATTTGAAGGAATCTGCTGCGTTGAAATTGCCGTGGGCGCAACAGCAGGAATCTGCCCGCCTCAAAGACGAATGAATTTTCTTGCCGTCTTTTCGGGATGGCATCGTATTAGGCAATAAGGTTCATCAATGCCTTGGCCAATCCTGTAAAATCAGGAATGTGAAAACGTATTTGTCTGCATTGTTGTCTCTTTGCCAAGCGCACGGTGTGAAGGGTTTCATACCGGCATGTTTGATTTTGACTTTTTCAGCGGGATTGACTCCTGCGGCACGTGCAGATCTCTTTCACTATTCCAACCTGCTGATCGGTCAAAGAGCCTTGGGTCTTGGCGGTGCATTCACCGCTTTGTCCGACGACACGTCCGGTTTGTATTACAACCCCGGCGGGCTGGCTCTGCAGAATTCAATTGAACTGAGCGGTTCGATAAATACTTTTTACCTCAAAAAAAATAACTATGAGAAAGTCTTCGGCGACAAAGAGTTCAGCGAAACATCCCGCGGCAGTGTCTCGTCCTTTTTCGGACTCTCGAAAAGAATTGCTCTGCCGCTGTTCGGGACAATTCAGGTCGGACTGGCATTTATCAATCCCGATGCCGCCCAAAGCGACGAGAATGTTTTGGTCGAAAACGAACCGGAACCGAATATCGTTCGTTATCACCGTGCAGCAAACATCAGGACAGGCTCATCGCAAGTCATTGTCGGAGCAGCCAAGCAAATCGGCAAAGAAAGCGGATTCGGTTGCGCGGCTTCGTATCTTGATGTCGATGAACTGGAACAGATATATCAGGACGCCGTTTTGGGTCCGGTGACCGCCGAGGAGTTGCCTGATACAGCAATTTATTCGAACTTGGCTCAAAACGAACGGACGCATCTTGTACTGCGCGGCGGAGGTCTGAGATGCGGAGTCAGGCTTGGCTTTCAAAGCGGAATCAAACTCGGGATTTCGTACCAGTACAATGAAATCGTTTATCAGCGGATGGACTATGATTTTTCGGCCAACAGAGTTTTTGTTGATGCGAATAATAAAGTTGTCGTCATCAGTGAGCCCAGAAATTCAAATTATTCCGGTTCATTGTTAAGAAATATCGGAAGAATCCAGAGCAGGGATGTCGTAACTCTCTGGCCCGATGAAATTCGCTTGGGAGTTGCTTATCAGCCTTTTAAAGCGTTGACCCTGACGGGTGATGCCGTGCGTTACGGTGCCGGAAAGGGACGTTTTGTGAGAGTCAAACGTGCCGAGCTTATTAACCTCGCTGCCGGCTCGGAACTCATGATTGCAAACACGCTTTTTTTGAGAAGCGGATATTTTACCAACAAGGACGCAACCTTTTCGCGGGATTTGGACAACCCGTCCCAGCGTGAAGAATATATGGACTACCGCGGATTTTCGTTTTCAACCGGTCTGAAATTAAGAACCGGTGATTACGGAATTCATTATACCGAACAGCGCGGCAGCGGATACGCCGAGAAGGTCAAAGGCAAGCAAAATCCCTCTTCCGGACGGCTGCAGGTGATTTCAATCTCGGCAACTCAATCATTTCAATGACACCGGCGAGTTGATTTGAAGCCGGCTTCTGTGTCACAAAATGAATAAAGATGACGTTTACCAATGATTTGAGGTTGAGAGTTTGAGAATTATTGTTATTTCATCGATGATTTTGATTTTTCTAAAATCAGCACCGCTGCTGGCTGCCGACGTTTCCGAAATGTCTGGGGCCTCTGCCGAAACCGGTGCACTGAAAATATCAAATGTATCGGGTGAAACTTTCAATGAGTTTTACACCGACCCCGATAATTACTGGTACATACACCGTAAGGTGATGGCATGGTTCGGTTCAACCTCAAATGCCTGCGTTGCTTTTGCATCAACAGCACTCCGCGAGTTGGGTGTGGATGTTCCCCTGAACGGAGTTTGGAACGGCGAGAGGTTGTCTCTGCTGACCAAACCTTTTTCGAGTTACCTTCAAAATAAGCTGGGCTGGATTCGCATAAATGATGCCCAATCTCTGCGTGCAGGAGACTTGGTATTTACCGTCGACGAGCGCAAAGCCCCCGGCTATCCGGCCCACGTTTTTATGCACTCGGGTTATGCAGACAGCGGCAGAACTATTTCTTGGGCCGTCGATAACCAAGGATACACCCACGAGCGTGCCCTCGCCGGCGACCTGAAAAAAGATTACTCCGCGTTTGCATATGCATTGCGCTCGCCTGTCGAGTAAATTTTTTACATCCAATTTGAACATTGATGTTTTGCAAATCTGGACTCCGGCCGGTTCTTCGGAGTAAACTGCTGTTGCAGGCCTTTCTGCTGTGCATATGTTTGAACAGCTAAAGGATTGGGTTGCACGCTTCACTGTTCGGAGAAGATGTATGGTTTCACCCGAACTCCCGCAAACGGAATCGGATGCAGACATTGAAGGGTTTCAGCTTGAGGTCAACGAGGTTGCCGAACTTCTTGGTGTGACCCGCACGCGCGTTTCGCAGCTGACCTCCGCCGGACAGTTGTCCTTTGAGCGGCGCAGAGTCGGTACCCGCAGCCGGCTGTTTTACAAAAGAAGTGAAGTGCTCGCACATCAGCGCGGTTTTTACGGCCGACAGGCCGCTGCAGCTCACCAGCAAATACATTCAAGAACGTCTGATTCCGGTTCGGCATCCGGAGTGTCTGAGCGTTTCGGCGCATCTGCCCAATTCAGAACGTATGAATCAATTGCCGGCGCGGATTCAGTCACTTCTGCAATGTTTCAGCGTCTTGACGAACAAAATCAGCATAACCGCAGACAGTTGGCGAAAATTGTCGAAATTGTCTCTGGTGTATCCGCAAAGGGCCGCACTGCAGGAACGGAGACGGTTTCTGCGGACGCGTTGCGCGCGCAGGATGTTTCTGCTGCACTTATGCAGAATATCCTTCGTGAAGTTTGCAGATTGGCAGAGCAGCTGAGTGCGCAGCAAAATTTGCTTTTGGATGTGATTGAATCGTCGCGCTCGGTTAAAAAAGATCTTCATCAGATTTTGAATCAGTCCGGCAGGAACGGCAAAATCCGGCAACACGCCGAACCGCAGAGCGAATGCAATGAAATTCAGGACACCGCCCGCCCCCGCAAGTCAAAAGTATCTCCGCGTGGTTTTCGTTCTTCCGGTACGCGTAAAGTTTTGCAGCGATAGTAAGGTTTTTACAGAGGCAGCAGGTATTGAATGAGGATTTTGCACAAAAAACTGATTCCGCTGACTCTCTTTGTTGCGTTCAACCCTGCGGTTGCTTGCAAGAAGCCCGTTGAATCGGAAATTCTCACGGAAGAACAAAAAGAATTCAAAGCCATCGAAGACACCGGCAATCTGATTGATGAGGGCTTAACCCAACTGCTCGCAGATGATCAGTTGTCCTCACCCGACGCCGCAGGGGCTGATGCCATGGGACTGACCCGTGCTCCTGCGCGGGCTAATCCTTTTGCAAAACTCGTTCAAAACGTTCAGACACAATGGCAGACGATAAGGAAAAACCCCTGTTCCGTCTGGAAGCCGCTGCTGCGCTCGGCCAACGGCGGACTGCTGCGTCCGTATTTTTTTGTGGGCGGGAGCGCCGAAGCCGGTGCAGGTCTGCACGGCGTTGTCGGGCGGGATTTCGTCTGGGACTTTTACAATCTGCAGTTTGCATCCTTTACCTATAAATCTCTTGAAGTGGTTTTGGGATCAGGAACTGTCGGAGCCGGAGTAAATTCTTATTTGGGCTTGGCCTTTGGTGTCCGCAACGATGTTGATCAGGCGTGGTCGGGGCGGTTTGCCGCCTCCGGTGCTTCGGGCTCTTTGCCCGTGCTCTCGGATTATCTTTCGGCCCATGCAAATTATTTCACCTCTGTCGGCAACAGCGGAAAACCCGATTTGTCGTTGCTTGGTGCATCTGTCGGACTCAGTCTGGCATTGAGCGTTCCCACGACCGTCCCCGGTGCAATTCAAATCAGCCAAGGCGATTGGTCTGCAGACCCGCAGGCAAACAAGCTGCTCGCAGGCAAACTCAGCGCCGCCCGAATTCCTCATGCGCTTGCAGGTCGTGAAACCTGCAACGGCAAATGCATCCGTTTCGACAACAAGTCCGGCGGCAAAGGCTACACAGGCCGAATGGTGAATCTGATTCGGAGTTTTCCCGCAATTATGAATGCCGATCCGACCGGAAGTTTTTCTCCGCAGATGGATAAAATTATGTTGCTGGCATTGGCCGTCGGCGCGTACCGCGATTCATTGAATGCAACTTATCTTTGCCGCAAATAATTCCGGAAGTTGAATAAAATCAGCAGCGGCAATGCATTCAGCAAAAACTGCTGCAATCCGAACATTTCCGCCGTCAGTACAAGTCCGCACAGCGGGACACGAAAAAGAATTGCAAATATCAGAGGAAATCCCGCTGCGGCAGCTGCCTGAGAAGAGACACCGGTGGTTGCACCAAGCACTGCACCGAGAGACGCACCCACTGACAGTAGCGGGGTCACTTCCCCGCCCTTGAATCCTGCAGCCAGAGAGAAACTCGTAAAAAGTGATTTGAGCAGCGGGTCAAAGACTTTCACCGCTTGTGCAGAACCCTCACTGAAGGAGCTTTGAATGATTTCGAGCCCAAGTCCCTTGTACTTTTGAAGTTCAGAAATTTGAAAAAAAACGGCGAGCAGCAAGGACGGAATAAGAACACGAAAAACGGGCCGGTTTTCAAAAAAAGAAAACCAACGGACGAACAGTCGTCCTGAAAAATAATGTACGACGGACACAATCAAAGCGCAAAGGGAGAGCAGGCATAAAAAAATCAACCATGGCTGATTGAACACCTGCATGCCGGTTCGGAAGTGGTTATGAACAACTCCCAAAATGCGCGTTGACAGCAAAAAAGATACAGCACTGGCCACTGCGCACATACCAAAAGTGGCGAATGCCGACCGTGTCGTTAACTTTTCAACTTCGGAATCTGCAGCTTTGTTTTCGGTCTCCGGACGCCATTCAAAAGCAAAAACAAAAGCTGCAAGCGGAGTTCCGAATAGCGCAGAAAATCCGGCAGCGATTCCTGCTCTCAGCAGGTCCGGATTGAATTGCAGCGGCGTAACTGAATCCGATTCGGAATTCTTTTTTGAAAGCTGCAAAGAGGCCGCAATTGATGCAATTGAACGACCGGCATGAACGGCAACGCTCTCGCGTCCGACCGAGGCTCCGCCAAGGTGCGAGAGCAAACTCAGTGGAATCAGAAACAACCCTGAAATTGATTGCTGTGAAATTCTTAAGCGTGCTGCCAGCCGACTCGGTAATGCCGGTTCTGCATATCGGGTGAACCACAATATCAGCGGCAAAAGAAGCGTCAGCAAGGGATGAGCCAAATGATATGCGGTTACTTTTTCAAGACCGGATGCGAACAGGGAGCATACTAAAGCAGTCGCTGAAGCTGTCAGGAACGGGAACACCCAAGAATGAAAATTTCTCCCATTGAACGGCAAACGTCGACTCCCTGTAACGCTTATTTTGCAGCCGAGGGAAGCTTGGACGGCGGAATAATAAATAGCCCGATGAGCGCAAGGTAACACGCGGTGACCGCTGAATCGAAAAACGTGTTTTGTGTCAGTCCGTGTAGTAAATTCGCAGCCACAGCGACAATCAATCCGCCGAGCAGAGTCCGCTTCGTTTCCGATGGACCTGCAAGTATTTTTAAGTTCATTGCCAGAAGAACAATGATCGTCAGGTAGCCAAACAGTCCGGCCAATCCCGAGACTCCCAGAATCTCCAAAAATATGTTGTGAGCATTGAACTTGTCACGCAGTCCGGCCAAACCTTCGCTCACATAATATGCGTTGCGCACTCCATGCTGCAATGCAAAACTACCCTGACCGAGCAAAGGACTGTCGCGCCACATTGCAAGGTAAACCTGCCAGAACAAAGGCCGGTCACCGAGTGGTCCTTGCCCCAAAGTACCGCCGCCTACTCCGCGGGGATTCAGGGTCGGTGCATAGAAATAGAGAACTGCAGCCAACACAGCCGCAGCCGCCGCCAGTACAAAAATTGCGATCGCGCCGGCAGCAAGGGGATTTCGTCGGGTCAGGTTGTTCAGCCACGATTTTTTAAGCAGGCGCCAAAGTGCTGCAGCCGTAAAAAAGCACCAGAGCAATGCGCAAACAATCAAAGCCGTTCTGCCGCCGGTCATGTACAAAACAGAAGACTGCAACACTGCAACGCTCAGCCATCGACTCGGCGATAAGCCCATCAATTGTTTTCCTGCCCGCAGGCATGAATTCAATGCCCACAGAGCAACCGATACCCAAACCAGCGATGCTCCTGCCAAGCTCAGCGGATGTCCGTAGAAACCGAAAATTCTGAACCTGCCGTTGCTCAGCCGATGTTCGTCGGCGAGCATTTTATTCGCTGCCAGCAGATTGAATCCCGAGAGGTGCTGCCAAAGGAAATATCCGAAAAACAAAATTGAAGACCAAAAAAGCCCCTTGCCGAACGCCCCCAGCCGAAGTTCCTCGGGGTCCTGTGTGAAGGAGGTTTGTTCGGCAGTCGACATGGAGATTGAAGCGTTGTTCTTAGCTCTGAGAGCCAACAGAGCCCAGCTGAATGCGAGTCCTGCGAAAGCGGCACTGACTGGACTTTTGAGCCATGCCTGCGGGGTCATTTCACAGCTTTTTATTTCGGGCGGACGAATCGCACATGAGCGCAGCGGGTCCGAAAACAAAGCCAGCAGAGACTGAGTCACAACCGGCAAAAAATAGCATGCAGCCAGAAGTGCGGCGGTGCTCAAAATAATGCGCTTTGTGCGTCGGTCAGGCGGCCGCGCAAAGAACAAGGGAAGTAAAAAAAGACATAAATAAAGACCGGCGGACTGAAGTGCCACGCCGGCCATTAGGAAAAAAGGCAAAATGAAAAAAACCACCGGCGGCGAAATCCTGTTCACCCAGCCCACTCCCTCGGTTTATCAGCAGCGGGTCGCAAGAAACTGCGGAGTACCCAGCTGGCGAATCAATTCCAAATTCTGATCACACCATTGCAGACGCTCGTCTTCCGACAGCGCCAGACGCTCAAGCAAAACCCGTGTGGAGACATCCACCCGCGCTATTTCATAGAGTCTTTGACACAGTTGAACGCTTTCAAGCGCAAGTCCGCGCTCACTGGCGAGAATGTCTTCAACAGTCTGTCCTATACGCAGCCGGCCGACGTTCTGCAGGTCGACGTGCGCGTCCATGACGAGCAGCCTGCAAACAACCGAGTCCTGAAATTCGGACAGCGTATTGGCCTGACTGCTCAGCTGTTCGCAGAGTTTGGGGTAGCCCCAAACGCGAGTTTTGGCCTTGTGAACGCGCAACTGCTGCAGGGCTGTTGTCAGCACCTGCAGCAGTTGATTCATGCCTTCGACGAGTTCCAATGAGACTAGCGTCATTGTTACTTGTTCTCGGCCGCGCGTTTAGCCTTGTACTTCTCGACCATTTCTTCCTGTACGTTCTTGGGAACTGCAGCATACTTGAGGAATTCCATCGAGAATTCGCCCTTGCCCTGTGTTCCCGAACGCAGGTCCGTAGAGAAGCCGAACATTTCCGTCAGCGGAACTTCTGCTTCGATTTGAGCGTAACCGCCATTGCCTGTGGATCCGGTCAGAATACCGCGGCGTTGGTTGATAAGGCCCATCATCGTACCTTGGAATTCTTCCGGTCCTTCGATACCGACCTTCATGATAGGCTCGAGGATTGTTGGTTTCGCGTTCATGTACGATTCGCGGAAAGCGGTCATCGCACAAATCTTGAACGCCATTTCCGAAGAGTCGACAGGGTGGTGCAAACCGTCGTTGACAACGATCTTCACGCCGGTGACCTGAGCGCCCACCAACTGGCCAGTACGCATCTGCTCGATAAAGCCCTTGTCGCATGCAGGGATGTACTGGCGAGGAATGGAGCCGCCGACAGTTTCGTCTGCAAACTCGTATGGTTTGATGTTTCCGGCTTCGTCGGGCGCAATAGGTTCCATGAAACCGATAATACGCGCGAACTGACCCGAACCACCCGACTGCTTTTTGTGGGTGTAGTTGATTTCAGCGCGGCCGCCGATGGTTTCGCGGAAGTTCACCTGAGGTTTACCGACGATACACTCGCAGCTGAACTCGCGTTTCATGCGTTCAACGTAGATTTCGAGGTGGAGCTCGCCCATACCGGAAATGATTGTTTCACCGGATTCTTCGTCGCGGTGCACGCGGAAGGTCGGGTCTTCTT
Source organism: Pseudomonadota bacterium (assembly GCA_009926615.1). Lineage (GTDB taxonomy): Bacteria > Bdellovibrionota_B > Oligoflexia > Silvanigrellales > Silvanigrellaceae > RFOM01. The sequence continues at coordinate 20,956 of RFOM01000035.1, read as the reverse complement.
TCGTAAAGCGGTTGAGTGCCTTGGAGAAGTTCGTTTGCGAAGACTTTTCTTTGGGTGCAACAGCAAGTGAAATAACCGCGTTCGGAACGAAGATCGATGACATCGTGTAGCGCACGACGCCGTCGGTGAAGCTTTCGCCCGAGGCGCATTCCACACCGAACATTGCGACGATGTCGCCGGCAACCGCTTCTTCGCAGTCGACCATTTCGTTGGCGTTCATGCGGACAAGACGCGGAACCTTGACCTTTTTGTCGTTGTTGACGTTGAGAATGGTGTCGCCCTTGCGAATCGTTCCCGAGTAAACGCGCATGTATGTGAGCTGACCAAAGCGGCCGTCTTCAAGTTTGAAGGCGAGCATTGCCAAAGGTCCCTTGGGATCGTTCTTGAGAACGAATTTCTCTTCGTTCTTGTCTTGGTCGAATGCAGTGTTTTCAACTTCGGTCGGGTTGGGCAGATAGTATCCGACACCGTCCAGAAGGTTCTGTACGCCTTTGTTCTTGAACGCTGAGCCGCACATAACGGGCGTGAAGTTGAGCGAAAGAGTCGCCTTGCGCAGAACTTTGCGAATTTCTTCTTCGCCGACAGCTTCTTCAGCGAGGTATTTTTCTGCAAGGTTGTCGTCGAAGTCAGCCAGCGCGCCGAGAAGGTCGTTGCGCTTAGTATGAGCGAGGTCGACCATTTCTGCCGGAATTTCTTCAACGCGAATCTTCTCGCCGTTGGAGCCGTCAAAGTAGTTGGCCTTCATGGTGATGAGGTCGACGATACCCTTGAATTGGTCTTCAGCACCGATTGGAATGTTGATCATCCACGCGTTGTGGTTGAGCTTTTCACGCAGCTGTTCGCAGACGCGGTAAGGGTTTGCACCGGCGCGGTCCATCTTGTTGATGAAGGCAATGCGGGGAACGTTGTAACGGCGCATCTGGCGGTCAACTGTAATTGACTGGGACTGAACGCCGGCAACCGAGCAAAGAACCAGAACGGCGCCGTCGAGAACGCGAAGTGCGCGCTCAACTTCAACCGTGAAGTCCACGTGTCCGGGGGTGTCAATAAGGTTGATTTCGTACTGATTCCACTGGCAGAAGGTTGCTGCCGACTGAATCGTAATTCCTTTTTCGCGCTCAAGGTCCATGAAGTCCATGGTCGCGCCGACGCCGGACTTACCCTTCACTTCTTCGATCTTGTGGATCTTGCCCGTGTAAAACAGGATGCGCTCGGACAGCGTCGTTTTACCGGAGTCGATGTGGGCCGAAATACCGATGTTGCGCACAATGCGTAGGTCTTTGTCAGTCGTAGCCATAAAACTTCCGTCTTCCATACAAGATGGTGGGAGAAAACAGCGGACTACCCGAAGGGGAGCCCAAAACTCCCGCCCTCGATAACTGATCTCAAAGGACATTTCAATGGTTTGTCGTCAGTGTTTGGACAAGGTCACGGGGTCAATTTTGGGCTGTAATTCCGAACTGGCGTTTAAGGGCCAAAGTCCTGCGCTTCTTTGCCCCGTCGACGAGCTCGTCGATCCACTGCGGCCCGAAAACGCCCTCATGCTCCCACAATTTTGGAAACATACTAATAGATGTGAGGCCGGGGAGTGTGTTGACCTCATTGAATACGAAACGCCCAGTTTTGTGGCAGTTCCAGAAATCCAGTCGTGATAGACCGGTCAAAGACAAAGCGCGAGCCAGCTTTGCGGCATGGCCCCGCAGTTCTTCCATGCGCGTCGGTTCCAAGCGGGCGGGTATAAATTGGTCCGCGCCGTCGGCAACCTGATACTTGGCTTCGTAGGAATAAAAGTCTTTGGGAGCAATCTCGCCGGCAACCGTGATGCGCGGATGCACACCGGTTCCCAAAAATGCACATTCGACTTCCGTGCCTGTCATGGGTTCTTCGACCAGTGCCTTGTCATCGAATGCCAGAGCCTCGTGAATGTATTTTGAGAGTTCACCCTCGTCTTTTGCTCTGTTCACTCCGACGGCCGAACCCAAGGAGTTGGGTTTGACAAAACAGGGGAAGCCGATTTTTTCGCGAACCCTTTCGATCACCTTGGAGGCATGCGCCTGCCATTCTTCGAGTTCGATCAATTCGTATTTTGCAACCGGAATCCCATGCTGTTTGGCGATAAGCTTTTGCAGATGTTTGTCGATGCCGACTACGCTGGCCCGAATGTCACAGCCGACATAAGCGACTTCGGCCATCTCAAAAACACCCTGAAGACGGCCGTCTTCGCCGTTGGGTCCGTGAAGAACAGGAAAGAACACGCCGCATTCGAGATTCAACAATCTGACTTGGTATTCCGGCAGCGATGCAAGGGTCTCCGTTCTGAACGGCAGAATAAGGCTTTCGACAGAGTTTGCTTTTGGCAAAGTCCGCATTTTTCTGCCGTTGAGAAAATCTGCGAGGTCTGCCGGCTCAACGTCCTTGAAGTCTTCATTCGAGAATGTTCCTTCAAGGCTTACGCAAGACCCGTCGCGTCGGAGTCCGATGGGAACAATTCTGTACTTACTCGGAATTTGCTTTAAAATATAGACAGCTGAACGAAGCGAAATTTCGTGTTCCGACGAACGACCGCCAAAAATTATGCCTACAGTATTTTCGAGATCACGGTGACCCAGCATCTTGTGCCCCTGTACTATGTATTTGAAAGTCACTGCTCAGAGTTTATTGAAGGCAGTCTATATTAATTTGAAACAAAACACAGTGAGGCTGTTCAAATGCGTCAACTCTACGAAAAGTTTCCTTACGAGCGATTAAAAACATTGCACTGGGAAAAAGCAGATTCTCTTGATGGCGGTCATTCTTACTTTTTTGGTACTGGCGACGCTTTTAAGAAACACTTTCCAGAGCAGCATTCGGTTATGGTTCCTTCAGAAAGGAAACGATTGAAGAACAGAAGCGGAGGGATGAGTGATTGTTTCCTGATAGAACAGGAAGGCACCGAAGCGCAGTTGAACAAAATCCGCAATTCGACCGGCCTGATCGTAACCGAAGCAGAATCACTTGGAGCAGATGATGTAAACCTGTTTTGGGATATCCAGTCTGCGAAGGATGACCCTAAAACGGTTGTTTTGATGCTTCAGACGATGGCCGAAGCTCTTGAATTGATCTGTTATTCGGTTGTTGAAAAATCAGGTATGAAAGAGATTACCTTTAACCTCAGGCTCCCTTCAGGGATTACGAATCTTTTATCCGCTGCCGAAGTCGGTGCTGCACTGGAAGAAGGAATAAGAAGAGGTCAGGCTCTGAATTACGCGCGATACTTGGGTGACCTCCCCGCAAACGCCCTGACTCCGCAAATCCTCGCCGGTCATGCCGAAGACCGGCTTTCAAACGTCGGACAGGTCACTATTGTCAGTGAAAAAGAACTTGTGACTCTTGGTTTCGGCGGAATTCTTGCCGTCGCCCAAGGAAGCAAAAACAGGCCGCGTCTGGTCGTTTTTGACAACGAAGTCCAGAATCCAAGCAAAACAATCGTTCTCATCGGCAAGGGCATAACCTTCGATACCGGAGGCTATTCCATCAAGAGCAAACAGCACCACAATGAAATGAAATACGATATGTGCGGAGCGGCAAACACAATTGCTGCACTGGAAATCCTCGCCCCGCAGTATAAAAACGTCCGGCTCATCGGTCTGCTGCCGCTGGCGGAAAATATGGTCAGCGCAGATGCCCAGCGGCCGGGGGATGTCTATGTTGCGCACAACGGAAAGAAGATTGAAGTTTACAACACCGATGCCGAGGGACGGCTTATTCTGGCCGACGTCCTGAGCTATGCCGGACAATTTAAACCCGATCTGGTGATAGACATTGCGACTCTGACCGGCGGAACCACCTCGATTGCCGGTAACCTTGCGGGAGTCTTCTGCACCAACAATGACTCGGTCCTGCCCTTGGTGCGCGGAGCTTCGCGCATTGCGGGAGAAAAATTTGTTCATCTGGAAATTGTCGAAGAGGCTGTCGACGACCTGCGCAGTGACGTGGCCGACTATACGAACATGCACAACAAATGGAGCACCGGCGCTCCGACAATGTACGCTGCTGCATTTTTGAAGGAGTTTATTCCCGCCGACTGCCTTTGGATTCATTTTGACATTGCGAATATGGCTTGGAGCGGAAGAAGCTCGCCCTACATGCGTGGCCGCGGAGCGACTGCTTACGGCACGCGGACGCTGGCAAACCTCGTAAAATCCTTTTGCGGCTGAGCCGGACTTACACAATCCGGCTGAATTCGCGGGCGTCCGTCGGGGCGCCCTTTTTTTAAAAATGAATTCCCAGCCCCAAGAGCGGAGATACGGAATACTTGGTCAGCCTGAGGTCATTGACCCGAATGTCTTTTCCTTTGGGAAGATCACGGTCTGCGATGGAAATTCCCATCTGGACAAATGTCCCGATTGAATCCTCCAGCCTGATGCCGCTGTTGAGCAAAAAAACAGAGTGGCGGGCGTTGTCGCCGGACGCAGTACTCAGCTCAATACCGTCTGCAAGAAATCCCAAATCATTGAAAAGCGCTATGGGAGAAGAAGGCGTGGTGACGACAATACTCAAGCCTGCGCCTGCTGCGTAATAGTTTTCAGCTGCTACTGAGCCGTTGTCTCTGAGTCGGGAGTTTTCGGCGATTCCGAAAATAACACTGGGCCCCCATCTGTAAATCATTCCTTCAACCGGAACACGCCACTTCAAAAGGCCGCGCCCTTGTGCTGCCTTATCCTGAGAAAGATTGACTTCGGCTTCGAAACGCCGGTCGGCAAAAGCCTGAGCGCTCAAAAAAACCGAAAGCCAAGCGATAACATACTTCATAAAGACCTCTTTGAAATTGTTTGCCCTGTGCGGCGGTTCGACGAAAAGTCGCGCTTTGCAAAAGCTGTGCCAATGCTTAAAAAGCCAGATTTTGAGCAAATTTTGGTCAAACAATTATGTTTTTCCAATGAGTTTGAATTCTTCTGACCGAAATCCGGCCAAACTGGCTGACTTTCAGCCGAATAGTGAACGTTGCCGCCGAAAATTTCCCAACGGGCGGGAACATCAAGATAAATTTTGTGAATTAAACTTTTTCTCGTTTTTGCCGAACGTGTTTGCATTCGGAGGTCCTATGAAACTGCCGCTTTGTTTTGTTCTGCTTGCTGTATTCGCTTCAGTTACAGCACACGCCGACGATGCGGCGGGTGAAGCCGAAATTGTGTTCTTTCCGCTGGCAGACATGGAATCCGAAATTAACACATCACTTAAAACTGTCGTTGAAGCTGGTGACTCAAGACCCAAACTGCTGATTAGCGGCGACAGTGTTTTGCCGGCCTCGGAATCGCCACGCAGCGCAGGTACGGAGATTGCCGGCTCACTCTGACTGAAATTATCTCTCCGTGCTTTTCGCCAACAATCTGATTTTAAGATTAGATCGATTTTCGGCCTTCTTCTGAAGGCCGAAAAAGTTTTTGCATCCCGCCCCTTGCCGAATTTTCACAAGGCAGGTAGAAAGTTTCCATACACGACAAATGTATGGTTACCGGTCCCTCAGTGCTGCGGTATGACACAGTTTCATTTCTGTCTGACCGCCTTTAACCAATAAGGAAACACGCAATGAGTGAACTCAGCTCCCAAGCAAATAAGCACAAAGCCATCGAAGCCGCTTTCTCGGCCATCGAGAAGCAATTCGGCAAAGGCAGCATCATGCGGATGTCCGGTGATGCCGGTGAAACTGGTGAAATTGTCACCACCCCGACCGGTGCACTGAGTCTCGATGTTGCTTTGGGTGCCGGCGGTTTGCCCAAAGGACGTATTGTCGAGATCTACGGAACGGAATCCAGCGGTAAAACAACTCTTACACTGCACTGCATTGCTGAATGCCAAAAGGCCGGCGGCGTTGCCGCGTTTATCGATGCCGAACACGCACTGGATGTCAGCTATGCTCGCCGCATCGGTGTGAACACGGCCGATATGCTGGTGTCCCAGCCTGATTACGGTGAACAGGCACTTGAAATTGTCGACATGCTGGTGCGCAGCGGAGCGGTTGATCTCATTGTGATCGACTCTGTTGCAGCATTGGTTCCCAAGGCGGAAATCGAAGGCGAAATGGGCGACAGCCACATGGGCCTGCACGCCCGCCTGATGAGTCAGGCTCTGCGCAAGCTCACAGGCTCAATCTCCAAGAGCAACACGACCGTTATTTTCATCAACCAGATCCGTATGAAGATTGGTGTGATGTTCGGCAACCCCGAAACAACGACGGGTGGTCAGGCTCTGAAATTCTATTCCTCGCTGCGCATGGAAGTGCGCCGTGCATCGGCCATCAAGAACGGCGACGAAGTTGTCGGCAACCGCACGCGCGTTAAGATCGTCAAGAACAAAATTGCGGCTCCTTTCCGCGAAGCTGAATTTGACGTGATGTTCGGAACAGGAATCAGCCGTGAAGGCGATGTGCTTGATCTGGGTGCGGAGCATGAAATTATCCAGAAATCCGGAACGTGGTTCACGTACGGACAGGAGCGGCTCGGTCAGGGACGCGAGAACGCCAAAAACTATTTGCGCGAGCATCCCGAGACAATGGCCAAGGTCGAAATCGAAGTCCGCAAAAAGCTTCTTGGTAAAACTGTAACTCCTGAAACCAAAACAGCCGAAAAAAAAGGGGCTGAAGCACTTCCTCCCGCAACCAAAGCAATTCCGGCTTCCACAAGCGCCGGAAAGACGTCTTCAGCAGCTGCCGCACCAGCAGGCAAACGCACAGGCGCAACGGTCTCGGCTGACTGATCCGCAAAACGTTCCCTCCATTTTTAGACAGAGCCCCCGTCAGACGGGCTCTGTTTTTTTTTTGCCGGATTGACTTATGCTGTTTGAAACAGCTGTCAGTCACCTCCGGAGTTCCGAAGTCATGTCATCGCAGGCGGAAAAACAATCTGACAAAGCACCATCGGTTGCCCATCTGACTCAACTGTCCCAGCAGGTCCATTCGAGCAATGACAATGAATCTCGCGCGGCACTCAAAGAACTCGCCGGCGGCCATTCAAATGATGCTGCACGGGCTCTGATTGACGCCTACCGTGACTGTCACTGGCGCGATACCCGAATCAATATCCTGCAGGCGCTTGGCCGCAACGGCAGCCAGCGTGCTGTCGAATTTCTTTTGCGCATTGCAAGTCAGCATTTTTCGGCAAACCAGAACGAGGGAAAAGACATAGGATTGTGTCAGGAAGCCCTTCTTTCCTTGGGAAACACCCGCGATCCTGTTGCGGCCAGTTATTTGATGCACCGCCTCAATGCCTCTCCGGATTATCTCAAAATTTCCATCGTCGATGCGCTGTCGCGAATTCCCGATCTGAGAGCTGCCCCAACCCTTAAAAGCCTGCTCAATGCCAAAGAAACAGCCGAGCACCCGCAACTTTTCCGCAACGTGCTGGTCGCCCTTTCAGAGATCAAAGAGACTTCCTCGTTGCCGGCACTGCTCGAAATGCTCAAAGAGCGCATGCAATGCAATTCTCATGTGCCGGATACGACCGCACTGACTCTTTTGACGGCCATTGCCCGACTTTCCAGAGATATTTCGGATCTTGAACAGTTCGAGGATTACTTTCAGGGCGAACTGCTCTTCCGACAGCTCTATCAGCAGTGCTGGAATCAAATTAACATCCGCAGGCAATGGACGCTTGAAGACTATCTCGGGAAAATTTTTTCGGCAGCCGACTTTCATCACTCGCTGCCGCTCGAACTGAATTCGTTCCCGAGCGAAGATCTGTCCGAATGTCTGTCCATGTTTGCATCCGACGAAAAACATTTTTCAGGTCTGTGCAAAATTATCGGTGCTTCTCTGCACGCATCAACGCTGCTGGAGAGATTCATCACGATTCAGTCTCTCAGCCATGCGCAAGCCGAAAATCTGCTTGACAATCTGGGCCTGCAAAGTTCGCAGGCCGCCCGAAAAGTCGTTTCGGACATTGGCGAAATACTCATAAAACCGCTCTGGCAAAGCTCAGAACCACAGCCCCTCATCAGTGTCTGGCTCAAGACGCTCATCTGTATCGGCGAAAATCCGATGAACGCCGTTCTCGGGCTGTTCGAGTCGCCAATTTACAAATCAGCCCACGACCGGCAAAAAACAGAAATAATTAATGCATTTGTCAATTGCGTTCTGGTTTATCAGACCGATACGACTTGGCCCAAAAAGAGCCTGCAGCTTATCACTGAACTCATTTCGCGCGAAACATCAAACGCAGTTGCCGGACGCTGGTTGAGAGCTTTGGGCGAAATCAATCTCGGTGACCTGAAATGGAATTCGGATTTGCGTGAACGCATCGGCAAGTCTGAAGATCTGCATGCCAGTCTGCTGCTGATGCTGGAGAACGAAGACACCCACCAGCACAATGAAATTTTATCCGGAATCGCAGCAAACCTGCACAAACGTCCCGAAAGCCTTGCTGCCTTTTTGCGAGCCTGCAGCGGATTAAAAAGCCCTGAAAAGGATTTGCCGTCCGATGACATACTGAAGAACGCCATTGCCTCGGGGCGAACGGATGAACAAGTCGCAGCATTGGGTTTTCTGGTCAGGCACCCCCGACTCAGCTGCCTCGATCTGGTTATTTCGCTCTGCAATCCGGACCGGCAAAATTCGGGACTGACTGTTCACGCCATTGTGGCAGCCCGCAGCTATCAAAATCTTAAGACACTTTCTGCATTGGAAAACTGTCTGAAATCGGCTTCGAGGGTGGTTTCAGGGCGGGCTCTGGATGCACTTTTGCATCTGCAAAACACGGAAGCGAACACGGTTGTTATCCATTTCCTTGTCAATCACCTGCACAATTCAAGCATCTGTGACAAGGTTCTCAGGAGTCTTAAAGCAGGTTCATCTGCTGCACCTGAGCTTTCACTGCTTCTTGAAAATGCAACAAATCACGTCGGCGAAACAGCCCTCAAAGATGATCTTCTTGAGCTCGCCTCGCGCCTGAGAACGGGCCAGCAGGAAGGGCTTGCCGCAGAACCGGCCGGCGGGGCAATCAAAGATGTCGACAAACAGCTGGAAGCCAAAATTGCGGGTTACGCAAAGCTGGCTGATTCAGTCAAAGCATCATTGCGAAGCGCCGAATTGCCGCTCCATGAACCCGAGCTGTTTGAGGCCACGGTCGACAAATCGGCTTCAGTTGTTCAGTACTGCAAAGCTCTGGATCTGACTCTGGAGAAAGAGTTCGGTCAGGTAATTCTGTTTCCCAAAATGGAACAGCAGCTGCACATCTTTCAAAATATTTTGCTGCAGGCTGAACTGGACAACGAATCAACCGGCATTGCGCGCATTCTGCGTCACTTCCGTGCCGAGCATGTTTTTGATGCGGGGACCTTTCCGCTGAGCAAAATGCAAATGGTTTCACGAAGTATTTTGAACGGCAGAATTTTGCGCGAACGCACACAGATCATCGACGGATTAAAAGCTTGGGCCGTGATGCTGGTCATGTTCTCGGGACATGACAGGCTGTGGGGTGCGCAAGTACTGAAAAGCGATCCGAACCTTTTTCATACACTGGCTCACAAGCTGGTTCTGCTTCAGGATCTCCGCAACCCTGCCGCACACCGGCAAACCATGCTTGCCCTCGCACCGCTCAGTGAAATCCGCAAGGAAGTGTTTCAGACGTTTGCTCTGATTAAAAAAGCGTTTGTTTAGGATCTGCGGCGTAAAACCTTGTTGCCAATCCGATTGAGCAGTCTGCGGAGATTTTCGGGACCCGCAATTTTGACCAACACGGCCGCGGCCGCAACACCGACGGCTCCAAAAACGCTCAGCCAAACAAGAGCAGTTGCGAATCGCGGCATTGCGAGCGTGGTCCACAGCGCCGATTCAGGCGTCCAAAGACTGCCCGCAAGGCGAACCCCAAGGGATGCGAGCACAAACGCCAAAATTGAAAACAAAAGTATTTGGCTACGCAATGCCGCACCGCCCGTGCTGTAAAGCCTGTCGAGAAACAGCCCCCTCTTTTCCGAAACTCTGCGCAGAAAAATCCAGTTGAGCGAAAAATCAACGGCTGCTGATATGCCGTTGGAAAGACCGAGACCGACGATTCCAAAGCGGGGGGCAAGCAGCGCGCTCAGGGTTGCATTGCAGGAAAGATATATAAAGGCATTCAGCATTGAGCGGCGAACATCATTAAGAGCATAGAATCCCTGAATGAGGACCTTGCTGCCCGAATTAAAGAGCATTCCGATTGAATAAGCACAGACGGCAATTGCATTCTGAACCGAATCGGCGGCCGTGACCTTACCGTGTTCGAGCAGCACGACACAAAACGGAACAGCCGCCGTGACAAATGCAAAGAGCGAAAAAAAAGAAAGCCAAAAGGTATTTTGAACACTGTCCGAAAGAAGGGCTCCGAGTTTTTCGGAATCCTTTTCCTGCACGGCTTTGGTCAGAATCGGCAAACTTGCGAATCCTGCGGCCACCCCAAAAAGTCCGACCGGAACAAGAATAATCACCTGAGCGTTGGTTATGAATGTAATTGCGCCTTCACCCGCAGCCGTAGCAAAGTGAGTGTTTATAAACAGCGCCAGTGACAATGCACCCTGACTTACCGCTCTCGGCCCCATCATCAGCAGCATGTTCCGCAAAGGCTGACAGGCATACCACGCCAGCGGCGAAAAATTGGGAAGCGGGAATAAACCATCACGGGCCAATGGATAAACCTGATAAAGAAACTGCAGCAATCCGCCCGCCAGAGTCCCTGTTGCGAGGCCTATGACGGGGTCAGTGCCGGTGATTGCGCCGACCGATGTTCCAAGAACAGCTCCGGTTATGGTTCCCACGTTAAAAAAAGCAGATGCGATGGTGGCTCGGAAAGTTTGTCCGCGTGTGCCCAAAAGGCTCATCGCAAGTGCCGAAATCATCGCAATCGGCAGATAAAAAATAAGAATCCTGAAACACTGAACTGCAAGTTCAAATCCGCCGCGGCTGCGAAACCCGTCGGAAACCACCGAACCAATCAAATTGCCGGCAAAGAGATAACCCAAACCGGAAATCGCCAGAGTGACAATCAAAAAAAATCCGCAAACAACCGACACAAGCCGGCGCAAAGAGGCTACCCCTTCCCTCTCCGCTTCCACAAGTTCAGTCGTAAAAGCGGCCGAAAGAGCGCCCTCTGCAAACAAGTCCCTGAGCACCGAAGGAAAGCGCAAGGCCACATTGAAAGCATCCAGACGCGTACTTGCACCGTAAACGGCATTCACAACTTGCGAGCGAAAAATTCCGGAAAATCGTGAGAGCAGCACCCCCAACGATGCGAGGGCCGTCCGTCGGGCAAGAGAATCCCGGTCCTGTGAGCTGTCACTTATTCCGTCTGTCATTAATGAACTCCGATGACTGTTATCGTCCCGCAACTGCTTTCGGATATTACCGGTTCACCTGATTGGGGAACGGATTTCCCGTCACCAGCGAACGGATATTATCCATCACACGACCGCCCATGGCTGCGCGCGTTTCTGCCGTCGCAGAACCAAGATGCGGCAGGATCAGAAGGTTGGGCAGGCCCCGCAGCGCTTCACTGACAACGGGCTCCCCGCAAAAAACATCGAGACCTGCTCCGTAAAGATGCCCGCTGCGCAAGGCCTCGGCCAGTGCCGTTTCATCAACAACGTCGCCGCGCGCCGTATTGATGACCATACTTCCCTTCTTCAATTTCCCGAGTCGTGCAGCATTCAACCAACCGCGAGTCTGAGGTGTCAGCGGGCAATGAAGGGAAAGCACATCGGTCTCCTTCAAAAATTGCTCTTCCGGAAGACGGACGACTTCGTCATTTGAATCAGCCGCGGAGCGCAGTGACTGCAACGCAACAACTTTCATTCCAAAGGCCTGAGCGCGCCGTGCAACACGCAGACCGATGACCCCCAAACCGACGATTCCCAAAGTTTTGCCGTGTAAATCTTTTCCAAGTCCGTAGCTTGGTGACCATCCGGCAAAGCGGCCGTGCTCATGAATTTCGAGCGCCGAAGGAAAAATACGGCGTGCGACCATCAGGATGAGTGTCAGTGTGAGATCAGCCGTTGCATCACCCAACACATGCGGAGTGTTGCTGACCGCGATCCCCGACGATCTTGCGGCATCGACGTCCACGTTATTGTATCCGACCGCATAGTTGGCAATCAGTTTCAGACGCGGCAGCTGAGTTTTAATTTCAATCAGATCCGCAGCCGTGAGTGTGTCCGTGAGAAGAGTCACCACTCCCTCAGCCGATGCTTTTTGAGCGGCGGAGCACCGGCCGATCCGCTCAAGTAATGTTCTACCTTCTGTGAGATGAACAAAATGGACCGTAGCGTCGGAAATCAGGTTTATTCCGTCGGGAATTCCCTCACATTTTGCCGAGACAAACACGACCCGCTGCATTCACCGACTCCTCACCGGAAGCATAATCCACGATCGTTAGCAGCCGGTTAATTTAGTTACCCTTTTGTAAACATTTTCACCTATCACATCGATTTGTCTGCTGATAGTGTACGGGAATATGACACGCCCCTGCTCCGCAAAAACACCCTGCCAGCCGAACCGCAACCCGCGGAACGGCGCGGAGACAGTCATCCCATCGTGAAATCCTGCCCTCGGTCGCGCGTCCGACAACGGACGCGCACACCCGCCCTTTTCACCGGTTAAAAGTTTTAACGTTTCAAATATGGAAACCTCACACGCAGCCGTGCACGCGGATTTTTATTGAATTTTAAACGGTGTAAATTCAGTTGAGCTCAAACAGGTCAAGAAGAAGGACGACTCCTTTTTCTTCCTGCGATTCGGCGATGACGGGCTCGATTTCCTGCAGGAACGACATGAGCTTTTCTTTGAGAACGGCCATGGCCTCGGAGGATATTCCCAGAAATGCCGTGTAATGAAGATCGCTCTGCGTGCTTCTTTCAAGAGAATCCAGAGATTTAATACGCCAGTTGGCGTGATGTCTTGCAACGTGCCTTGAATGACGCCCGATGTGAATACGTCCCTTGCCAATCGCAAGCCGGCCGCAGTCGCTCCGGACAACAAGATCATTGGCAATCAGCCAGTCTGCAACAGTCTGGATGTGCTGCTTGGGAAGTCTTAGATGCGCTGCAATGGCATCGACCGTCTGTGTCCCCGGCAACGCCGAAAGAATGTGAACGGCACCATACACCCAGCTTGAATAATAAACGGTCTGCGCTTCGTCGGCGATCTGCTCGTGAACACCGATGCGCTCCTGAACCTCTTCCCGCTCGCGCAGCAGCGTTTCAATCTCGGACTTGTAAAAGTTTTCCAGTGATTTGCTGCCCGCGCGCTCTGCATCAACCAGAAGCATGAAGAAACGCACTTCGTCGTAGGGCAGCGAAAAATACTCTGCGACCTTTATCGCCTGTTCGCGGCTCAAATGAGCCCTGCGCGAAAGGACCTGCGAGACGAAAGACGACTGAACGCCCAAAAATTTTGCCAAAGCCGCCTGACTGCCGCGCGCCTGCGGCAACGCTTTCAGACGGACACTCAGAAAGTGCACGTAGTCGGTATGATCGTAGATGATCGTCGATGTGTTTCCTGCCGAGTCCAACACAGCAAATATCCGCTTCCGAGTCTTGAAACATGATTGATACCGAATTAAAACCACGCCCGAACGCATTAGTCAATGGAAGGACACATGAGAAAACTACTTCAGCTTGCAGCAATTTGTCTTGGTTCTCTTGTTGTCCTCCCCCGACAGGCCGAGGCCGGTGTGGGGACGAGCGGCGGCGGGCACGTTGTTGTCTGCGACGGCCTGAGGGCCGACACACATGGTTTTGTAACGCTTCTTGACCTCTATGAGGCACAGCAAGTTTACCGCATGGAATTGCGCGCGCGCCTTGCAACACTGCAGGCTGAGCTCGACACTCTTGCCGAACAGCTTCATATCGTGATCGGTGCATCGGGACGTCTGCCTTCGCCCGTGAACGGCGAAACTCTCCTCGAATGGTGGGAAAACCGCGTTCAGTATATCCCGTCCATGTACGCCAGCACGGGCGATTACGGTGTCATGCCTGAGATCCCGAAAGGCTGCGGGATTAAGCAGGTTGCGATTTACGATGATGCAAATGACATCATTCGGGTGAACCTCGACATCTGGGAAAGCATGGACGACTTCAACAAAGCTGCGCTCATTGCGCACGAAATGATCTACCATGAAAGACGCCTGAGCGACCGCGAATTTTCTTCGGAAACATCACGCTATCTGGTGGGACGAATCTTCTCGACACAGATTCTTGCCGATTCCGAAACTCTCGTTCAGGAGTTCAGAATGAACTACAACGGCGCCCTCAATCAGCGGAAAAGAGGTCTTTGACTGTTTCCAGCACCTCAATCACCGGATTGGGAATCTTGCGTTCGGCTGTGCACAACCAGACTTCTTCGTTGACCCCTTTGAGATCGCCCAGCTTGAAAAGCTTGCCGCTTTCAACAAGGTCGTTCACTGCCGCATCGGGAACTGCAATCAAACCCACCCCCGACGACCCGAGCAGCTTTTGAACGGCCGTATCCTGCGCCTCAACCACAAGCTGAGGGTTAACCCTCTGTTCGGCGAACCAGCGTTCGCATTCGTGTCGTGTCCGGCTGTGAACCGTGGGCAGAACCAGAGGCTGCCCCGTCAGTGATTGCGGAAAACCCTTCTTGAACTGAAGAAATTTCTCGGCACCGAAGATCGAGACCGGAAGCGTCGCAATCTTGCGCGACTTAATCCCCTTGAGTTCTTCCGCAAAGGGCATTTGGTTGGAAATCACAAGATCCAGCGTGTGATTGTTCAATTCGGTGAGCAACACAGACGCGTGCCCCTCGGCAATCCGCACGCGGCAGGGAAACAGCTCGGTCATCTTTTCAACAACCGCAACAGCGAAGGTTTTGGGCAGACAATCCTGCAAACCCACATTCACGGTGACTCTTTTGGACAGTGCTCCGTCGGCCAGCACCTGAAGCAGCTCGTCACCCAGCTCGGCGATTTGATTCGCATAGGAGAGCACGACCTTGCCCGCTTCGGTCAGGACCAGACGTCGCCCGACCCTTTCAAAAAGCTCCTGTCCCAGAGTCTCCTCAAATGTTTTGAGTTGCGATGAAAGCGCAGGCTGTCCGACGTTTAACTTTTCGGAGGCGCGGGCAATTGAATTTTCACGGGCTATCATTCGGAAGTAGAGCAGATGATGATAATTAAGCCAACTCATTGCATCTCCCGCGGGATGTTTGCGATGCTCCGGCAGCTGCCGCTCGGGCAATCGCCTGCTCATCGAATAAATCGAATCTAATATATCCTTTTATGTTATTTATTCAAAGCATAGTCTGCCGATACTCCTAATAGCAAAGGAGATCTTGCTCATGCTGGAAGTACAAACTTCATTTTGGGTCCTGTTCCATGTTTTCGTGCTGTTTATGCTGGCACTGGACCTTGGTGTTTTCCACAAAAAGTCACACATTGTTTCCATGCGGGAAGCTCTCACGTGGACCGGTATCTGGATCGCACTCGCACTTGTTTTCAACGCTTGGATCTACAGCCGGTTCGGCAAGCAGTATGCCGTGGAATTCCTGACCGGATATCTCGTCGAAAAGTCACTCAGCGTGGACAATATCTTTGTCTTCACGATGATTTTTGCCGCATTGCAGATTCCAAGACTTTACCAGCATAAGATTCTGTTCTGGGGTGTGCTGACGGCGCTGGTCCTTCGCGCTGCGATGATTCTTGCCGGCGTGAAGCTTATCGAAAACTTCCACTGGACGATTTACCTGTTCGGTGCGCTGCTGATTTTTACAGCCCTTAAAATGCTCAAAGACTCGGAAACAAAAGAACTCGACGTCAAAAACAGCATGCCTCTGCGAATTGTCGGATGGTTTATTCCGGTGACGGCCAAAACCGACAAGGAGTCATTCTTTTTGCGCGAAAACGGCAAATGGGTTGCTACGCCGCTGTTTGCCGCTCTGATTCTGGTTGAAAGCAGTGACGTGGTATTTGCGGTCGACTCGATACCGGCGATTCTGGCGATTTCCAAAGAGCCGTTCATTATTTACACAAGCAACATTTTTGCAATCATGGGTCTCAGATCGCTTTACTTCGTGCTGGCAGATCTTGCGGGAAGATTTGCCCACCTCAAATACGGGCTTGCGGCTGTGCTGCTGTTTGTCGGAGGGAAGATGATGGCTGTGGATTTGATAAAAATCCCGCCGGTTATTTCTCTGGCGGTGATCGCAACATTGCTGTCGGCTTCCGTTATTTCCTCCCTGATACACTCAGCCCACCAAAACAAAACCCTGCCTCAATAAACCTTCCTTGACGCTCCTCCCGTCGCCCCGCGATTTATCGCGGGGCGTTTCTTTTTCGGAGATTAGCCGGCGAAGTTCTTGGCCACGAAGTCCCAGTTCACCAAATTCCAAAATGCATTCAGGTAATCCGGACGGCGATTGCGGAAGTCGATATAGTAAGCGTGTTCCCAGACGTCACAGGTCATGAGCGGCTTGAGAGCCTGCTTCATCGGGTTGCCTGCAGCACCTTCCTGCGTGATGACAAGCTTGCCTGCTTTGTCCTTTGCAAGAAACGACCATCCCGAGCCAAAAATTCCGACGGTTTTGGCCGTGTACTCTTCCTTGAATTTTTCGAAGGAACCCCAAGTCGCTTCAATTGCCTTCAGAAGCTCTCCGCTTGGCTTGCCGCCGCCGTTGGGCTTCAGGCAGTTCCAATAAAATGTATGATTCCAGATCTGGGCAGCCTGATTGTAAACCGCACCGTCAGCCGAAAGAACGATTTCGTCCAGCGTCGCGTGTTCAAACTTTGTCCCCGGAATGAGTTCGTTCAGTTTGGTCACGTAAGCGTTGTGATGTTTGCCATGATGAAATTCGAGAGTTTCTTTGGAAATATGGGGTGCGAGAGCATCAAGCGCGTAGGGAAGAGCCGGAAGTGTAAAAGCCACTGTTTTTCTCCTTTGAAAATGAATGCGGAAATGCAAGATATCTGCATTGACCGGCAAAAAAATTAACCGGATTGATCCCCAGACGCAAGTGGGCCGGTTTTTGAGCGGAAGACGGATATTTTTGAAAACGTAAAATTTGACCGCGTCAGGGAGTCGTTTCGGGCTCTCCGCGCGGTCAAACGTCTGACTGAAGACTCAGTCCAAGGGGAACAAGATTTCCTGAACATGTTCCCAGCAGAGTGACTGCCGGTGAGGCGCCGAAAGAATTTCGACAACATCACTGCGCATTTCATTTGCAGGCTGCGTGATAACAGCGGCGTGGCCGGCAGCGGACGTGTTGCAGAACAAAATTGATCCGCGGGGAGCGAGTGAAGGAGTGCCGCGGTATTCAGCAAGCAGCGAGCGAAAGCGCTTGCCGTTTATGCTGATGCTTCCGTCAGCCGCTTTACGGCTGCGCGCGGCACGAGTCGCATGCAAAAAACCATTCGGAGTTGCGTCGGCATCCGCGCCGAGGCCGGCAGGAAAAACACCTGTGTCGGTCATTGCCCATCCGACACAAGCCCAGCATCCGCGCTGACCGAAAGATGTCAGGCCGCAGGATTTGTTGCCTCCCGAACGGCGGCGTTCCATATCCCTTGCAAGCGATTCGGAACGGGCTGACTTAAGATCATCGAGAGAGACCGGTACAGTGCGCAGAGGAGCAGGAGCCACAGAGAACGAGCCGACCAGTTCAACGTCCTCAACTTTGACAAAAAATGATTTGAAATCAAAATTTCCAAGTTCGTCTTCACCCTGACATGATTCCGCGCTCATCGGATTTTTGAGTTGCACAAAGTATTCCAGACCTGATGCACTCACCAGCCTTTCCTGTTTCGCAGGAACAATTGCCAGTAATTCCTGATTTGAATCACCCCTGAATTCGCATTTTACTCCACCGATGATGCTGCGTGACGAAGTTTGGGTGAGTTTCAGGGTTTTACCCTGTACCCCTTTCAGGGCGACCACAGTGGACGTTGCTACCGCTGAAGAACCCGTGCTGTCGTTTGTGCCGGTGCTGAGCGAATAACGACAGCCCCAGAGCATCAGACAAGACAAAACCACAACAGTGTTTTTAAGCGAAACCAACATGGTGCCTCCATGAGGTCAGTATCGGGATTTTTAAATTTTTACTTTAATTTTAAAATAAAAAATAACTATTCCAGATAATTAGAAGCAATGCAGCCAGCTAAAATCTCATCGGACTCTGACACTCCGGACCACCGGTTCAGTACATTTTCAGGAACGGAGTCGGAAAAAATATACGAATGGGTGGATTGCGAGAGGCGCGCAAAGGTTCTGAACTGTTCGTCGCTCCGGCAGCCGAGAACGGCCGAAAAACTGCGTAAATGACTCCCTTCTCCCTGAGCAGCCTGTCTTGAAAGTGAATTAAAATTAACATCCAAAAAATTCTGCCGTTCTGCCTGTGCCACAGTCGATTCAGTTGCAGATTCCGTGCAGTTTGATGCGCCGGAAGCGACCCACGAAGATTGCGCGGATGTCGGACCGACCGGAATAATCACGTACGGCGGAAGAGGCAATGCGACCGATGAGACACCGACGTAGAGTCCGGCACTCGAACTCAGAAATGTAAAATCGTTAAAGCCCGCAATCAGCAATTGCTTCTGTTTGGATGTCTCTTTTTCCGCGTTATAGACCAGTGTTCCGGTTCCGCATCCTGCCATGCCGTACTGAGGCTGCCTGAGGACTTTTTTCAAACGCTCCGTCTTTTTTTTCTGCTGAACCAGCGTCACCTTGGTTCTTGGGCTAACTTCATCCGGTTCGTCCGGTTCGGTGTCAATGCTGCTCTGCCGTTGAGCGGCAGAATCGTAAAACTCTTGCCGTTCGACCTCCGCCCGCTGGGGAACCTCGGGAGTGCAGTTCATTGTTCCGAATGAAATTCCGAAGTATTTTGACCAGAACAACCCGTTGCCGGTCGCAGCCGATATCTGATTTCCGGACCGTCCGGAAACAACGCTGCCCAAACCGCAGCCGGCCATGCCGTATTTTCGGCTTGCCTGTGCCACCGAAGAAGAGACTGTTGCCGCGCCTGACAGCACATAAATTAAAATCCGCTTCATTGAAGACCCATGCCGGTACGCGCAACTGACATAAAACTCCGAAGATGCTCCAAGTGCATAATTTAACTTAATAAATCAACTTGACTGCGATTCTGCATGGAATTGAATCCCTCAAGTGAATTCGCGGGCCTACCGATTCACTTCCTTATGATGCCACGACCGTTCCAATTTATGTCTGCCGGTCTTCTGACCCTCCTGACAGCCTGTCAGGGGGGCACACCGCATCAGCAGTGTTCAGCTTCGATGGCGCTGACGAAAACAGGAATTCAGGTGACACCGCAAGCCGGCGGGGCCGTTCTGATGCTCGAAGGAACATCAGTCTCACCCAACAAAGAAGCACAAATTTCTGCGGCGAACTGCACAGCGTTTGTTCGCATTCTTGCGAAAGCAGGAGAAGTTTATAAAGCACAGATTTGGACGGCACGTCATTGTTTGCCCGACTTCTCTTCAAAAATAACCAAGTCTGAATTGCGCATCTTTGACGGACGAAGCGGGTATGCAAAAGTCAATTTACAATTGGCGCTCGCAAAAGCCCGCGAAGGATTTTTCAATCTGGTGCAGGCAAAAATCCCTGAATTCACCGATGCTGAAAAAAAACAAAAAAATCCCGCACGCATTGCTTTGGACTATACCTTTCTTGAGGAAGAGGGAAAGAAAAACTACGGTGCAGACTGCAAACAGTCGGCAACTGAAAAGGTATCACCGACACGACTCTGTTCAGCATTGCAGGACTTTCGGATTCTTGATGCCGAGCTGAGCGCTCAAAACAACGCAGGACTTGGAATATTAAACTCTCTGCTTTCGACCGAAGAAGACTCTCAGCGCAAAAGTTCGGACAACGTTCTCTCTGCCCGCTGGTCTTCGGCGGTCCGAAAACAAATGGAATTGGAAAGTGACATTTCACGGGGCCGCTTTGTCGACACACTTTTGCAGTGCGGTGACAAATCACCTTCTGCGGTGTGTACCTACAAGGAGACGCTGATTGAACTCGCCAGAAAATGGCGCGCGCCCTCGCGTGATCTGGTTGCCGAGGCGGAACGTGACGGCTTCAGCGAGTATGGAGAGAGTTACGCCGACTTTAGAAGGTCGCTTGCAGCGGATCATTATTCAAAAACTCTCGCACCTCTTTTCAAAGAAATCGAGACTGCAATTGCCGGAAAAAAAATTAAACTCGGCTTTGCCGGACATTTCAGCGACGCTGCCGGCCGGTATTTGAACTTTTCAGCGGCACCGCTTGAAGTCTTTTACAGCAATCAAACGACTCCTCTCAATTTCGTTTTTTTCACCCGCGAATCAGGCAGGGATGCTCTGATGTATTTTGAGAGTCCCGCCCAAAAGGAACTCGTTCTCAACAAAGGAGACAGCGGCAGTCTGCTGATGCTCGACGAAAGAACTCCATTCATGGTGATGAGCGCCAAAGGCGAAAATTCCATCAGCGGCGGTGCATCAATTCTGGCTTTGCCCGAAGCAACAGGCGAGACTGCAGGGCCGATGAATTCGGCAAACAGTTCTCCGAAAAACCCGACAACTTGTAAAAAATAACCCAACAATTCCGGACGTCTGAGAATAAAATAAAAACTCTCCGCTGCTTCTCAACATTTCAGGGATAAATCCCGAAATTAGTTCAGAGGGAGGCGTGCGACCATGAATTTTAGAAATTCAACAGCACTTTTGTTCGCATTTCCTCTTGTTTCATGCGGCACTGTCAGCAGTTTCAGCAATCTTGCCGAAACCTCAAAAAAAACGTCCCAGACTCCCTCGTCAAGTGAACAGTCTGCGCTGAACCCGTCGAATCCCCAAAATCCGCAAAATCCACAGAACCCGCCGGTTCCGCCTGTCGAAGTCACAGGATCATTTTTGACCGGTGTGCTTTTTGATGAATCGGCCGCGGAAATTCCTGACGCAAAACTCAAAATAAAAGAAACTAATTTTCAGACGCAGACGGACACCAAAGGGCGATT
>RFOM01000034.1 GCA_009926615.1 Pseudomonadota bacterium | reverse complement strand
GTGCGAATTCGCGTTCTCGTTCCGCCAGCTGAATGCGGGCATTGTTATAGATAACTCCCATGGCAAGAAGGAGGGAAAATCCAATCATAATATTGCGGAATATGTTTATATTTTCTGCGACGGTGGATTCGAATGCCTTTTTTTCGAATTCTTTGTCCGCAACCGAAAGCAAAGTCGGGAATTTTGAAAACAGGGGGCCGGCATTGAACGTCGAATTTTTTTGGCCACTGAACAAGATTGTATTAAAGTTTTCTTTTTCTCCCGAGATTTTTTTGAAGAGTGAAGGGGGTGCGGTTGCAACCGATCCCATGAGATTTTCAGAAAAATCACTGACCTCAAATTCAAATTCACGCGCCTTTTTCTCTTTTGTGACAATCCGGATACGCTGAGGAAGGCGGATTCCGGTTTTTTCGGCAATTGATTTGGGAATTACGATGCCCTCTGAGGAGAGCGTGCGGACAGGAATCCGCTCAAGCTGTCTGAGTGTTTCCGGTGATGACTTTACAATCAAAGAAAGCTCCCTTTCAAAGAGTCCCAGCTTGAGAACGACCGGAAAAACAACGCTTGCTTCAGACAAACCTGCGGGCAACGAGCGAATGACCGAGATTGCCGCTGACACGGGAAGTCGTTCTGAAAAAACGAGTGTCTGCGACTGGCGCTGAGTGTCGTTAAATTCCATTTCCGTCATTTGAACGATGGCCGTTTCTTCGAAGCGGGCAAACAGCAGAAGGGCAGTTGATAAAATCAGCCCCAAAAGTGTCATCAGGCTTTGAAAAGGTCTTCTGAAAATATTTCTCAAACTGACTCTGGCCATAACGGGGATGCGGCGCATGATTTGTAAATTGTCCAAAACGGATTTCCGGCTGTGAGCCGGAGCTGCGGGGGCAAGAGTCGCCGCCGGCGATTCTTTGAGAATCTGGAGCAGACCCTGAAATGTTCCTAAAACTGCCGCAGCCGCCGCAATTGCAACGCCGGCCCCGACCGAAGCAAACGAAGGGTTGTACTGCACGTATGCGAACCGGTAAAAGCGGGTGTAGATCTCGAAGAGTTGTTCGCCGGCCCAAAGGCCCAAAAAAGTTCCGGCACACAGACCGGGGAAAATACATCCGAATGACAGCGCAAGCGATTGACCTGCAATCAGTTTGAAACCAAAACCGTAAGCGCGCAGTGTTCCGGTAATTTCGCGTTGACTGAGCAGCACGCGCGTCATTGTGATGTGAAGCAGAAAAAGAGTCACTGCAACAAACACAAGCGGGATATAGATGCTCATGGCCCGAAGCTGATCGAACTCGCTTTCCAGAAAATGATGCGAAAGCATCTGTTTCCGGCGGACGATGTTGGTAAACCCGAATCTCCTCAGATATGAGGATAATTCGGATTCGCTGCGCTGCAATGCATCCGGACGCAAGGTTGAAACAAGAATTTCATTGCAGGCCGATTGAAGATGAGCAGTCTGTTCAAGAATGCGCCTGTTGATCCACCACACTGAAGACAGTTTGTCGTCGGGCATGCTCGTCGCCGGACCGGCCTGATAGACGTACTCCGGTGACCTGACCAGCGCGGCAACCCTGAATTTGAAACTTTTTCCCCTGACAAGAACATCAACCGAATCACCTTGGCGAATCTTCCATGCGCGGGCGAAGGCATCGCTGAGCATCGCATCTTTCAGCTCATTCTGCTTGGGTCTGAATCCGGAGATAATTCTGACCTGATTCAGTGAGTTTTCATTTGGAAATGAATGAAAACGGGCGAATATCTGCCTGTTCTCTGCCGGAATTTTCACTTGCCCCGTGTCGGTCAACCGGCAATCGATCTGGGTGAAACCTTCGAGCAGACGCAAAGGATGCAGTGCTTCGCGCGGGATCCTGACCAGCGGAATGACTGCGTCGGCAAAGTTCAATTTTTCATACGTCAGTCGCTGCGAGTTTTTCAGACTGTCCAAATTGCTCTGCGAGAGAATCAGGCAACTGAGACCGGCCGCCAGCACGCCGGAAAGAACCAAAGCCGGCCCTGCGAGAAGAGTCAGGTCACGAATGGTCTTTGAAGCCAGTATCCGGATTGTGTTTACCATTGCAATTCACGTGCCAGCAGATGCTGACGGTTGGTTGAAATATCAACGACGCGGCCGCCCGACATTCGCACGGTTCTGTCGGAGATGTGCGCAATCGTAGCGTTGTGGGTGATGAGAATTATACTGATGCCAAAGTCATGGTGAACTTCTTCCAAAGCCTGAAGAACAATAACTCCGGTTTCAACATCCAGCGCGCCGGTCGGTTCGTCACACATGATCATCAACGGTCTTTTGACCAAGGCTCTGGCAATTGCAATCCGTTGCTGTTCACCTCCCGAAAGTTCGCTCGGGAAGTGGTCCCGCCTGTCCCAGAGGCCCACACGGCGAAGGGCATCTTCGCTTTTAACAGGGGACGGGCTGTGTGACTCAATCAGCTGAATATTTTCCAGTGCAGTGAGAGTCGGGATAAGATTGTAAAACTGAAAAACAAGTCCCAGATTCTCTTTCCGAAAAAGCGAAAGTTCATTTTCTGTTTTGTCTGTCAGAGGTTGCCCGTTAAAAAAAAGACTGCCCGTCGTGGGCCTGTCGAGGGTCGAGAGGATATTCATCAGGGTTGATTTTCCGCTGCCCGAAGGTCCCAGAACAACGATCAGCTCGCCTTGGAAAAGTTTAAAGTCGAGCGGATGAAGCGCCTCAACGACAATTTCGCCGGAGGTGTACCGTTTGCAGATTTGCTTGGCTTCAAGAAGAATAGAGGGCATGCCCGATTCTCCGGCAATGGTTCGCCGATTGTGCACCTGATAGGCGACAAAGTGGACTTGGGAAGAACTTGATTTAGTTTTTGGAAGCATCGTTGTTTTTTTGTGTTTTTCCAAAACTCATCAGACAATGAAGTTCTTCAAAAATCAGCTGTTCGATTGCGAAAGGATGCGCACAATGAATCCTTTAAAACCGGTACGAAAATCACAACACGCGCACATTCTCGTGTGCCGCACCTGCGGGGACGGATTCGTTTCGGCGGGGAACCCTTCGCCGGCCGGTCAAAGCGCTGATGTTAAACAAAGACTTGAGGATGAGCTGCTCGGCGGGCAGGGCTGGCAAGTGCGCGTTGTTGAGACCGGCTGTCTGGATGTTTGCCCTGTGGGTGCCATAACCGTTCGTCTGGTCGGAGCAGAAAACTGCGATCACAAAACACTGACGTGGACTCACGATCCGGAGACCGATCCGGCAGAGCTCATCACTGAATTGAAGAAATATCTGGTTCGCGGATAAAGGACGGCCGAAGTATAAGATGCGTTGCGCGGATTGAGGATTGGCACGTCAGCGTTTCGGCGAGACGTTGTCGTTGCGAATCAGGTCGTTTGAGAATTGATAAAGACTCAGAGCGTTTGTTCTGATCTGAGATTTTTTCTCTGCACTCACATCAGCCGGTTTGGCTTTGTAACTTTCGAGACTGTAAACGCGCGATGGTTTGTTATCCAGAGACGTAAACGAAAGCAGCTCTCCATCCCAAAGGCCGACGTCCAATCCGCTGATGAAATAGGCCGTTCCTTGAGGTTCGGACAGAAGACTTCTTCCAAAACCCGACACCCAAGGCAAACCAAGAATGTCCGCGAGCGTCGGAACGATGTCTGCATGCGTGCCGGCGGCATCGGAGCGTCCTTTGGGCACGATTGACGGAGCGTAAATAACCAGCGGAACATGCTGATTTCCCCACGGGTCCAAGCTGTTTCCGTGGTGAGTATGGTCGCCGGTCACAACAAAAATAGTGTTCTGAAATTGAGGAAGCTTTTTGAACGAAGCAATGAATTCTCCCAACGAGGCATCGGCATACCGGATGGAATTCAAATATTTTTGCTCGTCGGTGAGATTCGGATTAGCCGAGTTAGGAATACGGCCTTCCGGAATTTCGTAGGGCCCTTGGCTCGAGACTGTCAGCATATAAAGGAAAAACGGATCGGACGTGCCGGTTTCGGTGATCATTTTCAGAGCATGGCGGTACCCGTATTCGTCCGCATATCCCCAAGTCCTTTTGAATCCGCCTGTGTATTCAAGTTCAGCTTTGCCTGCAATGTTGTCGAATTCTTCTATCTGCAGCATCTGTTGCAGATTATCAAAATCAAGCAGACCGCCGTGAACAAAATAGTTGCGGTATCCCTGCTCTTTGAGCAGGCGTGAGAGCGACGCAAAACTTCTGTTGAGTTCCGGACGCCGCATCATGGGAACCCCAATCGAGTCCGGCATGCCGGTAAGTGCCGAGAAAAGACCCGAGGTTGTTCTGAAACCGCTTGCGACAAATTTAGGGAAGACCAGACCTTCGGCGGCGAGAGCGTTCAAATTCGGAGTATAGTCCTGTGTTGACCCGCCGTCGCGAGTGAAAACACCTGTCATGCTTTCGACGAGAATCAGCACGACGTTGTGCTTTTTGATTTTCCTGTCAGGAAAATGTCTGAGCAGCGGCATCGACGGATCTTTCTGCAGACCATTTTTTGACAAAAGTGAAAGCGCAATTTTTCGGGCAGATTCGGAATCAAAAACTCTCGGAGTCTGTGAGACAAGGGCGCTGGAAATTACCGAAAAAGGTGCATTGACAACTGCGCTGTTAATGATCGGGCTGGGTGAAATCATTGAATCGCCGATACGTATGGGAACGCGTTGGAACCCGCCGCGTACCAGCAAGACCGAGACACAGGTCAATGCCGCGAACCACAACATCCGGTAACTCGGAACTGCCGCTGAAGGTGCGCGTGCCGAAATAATAATGAGCTGGATCAGAATAGAAATAAACGCAGCTGAAAGAATAAAAAACAAGGGGGCCTGCCGCAATCCGGTCAGTGCAATGGGAATGATTTCCGGACTCAGGTAGACCCACGCTTCGTATCCGAGTCTTTTTGCCCCGTTGGCGAAATAAAGATAGTCAGCGCACACAAGACAAACCGTAATGAAGACTAAAAAACCGCTTAAAACACGTGAGATTCTCTCAAGGCGGTTCCAGAGCAACGGAAAAATCAAAGGCGCTGCACTGTATGCGGCGATGGCGGCATCGAATCTCATGCCCAACAGCCATGCTCTCGCAGGAAGTGTTCCAATGCCGTAAGTCTGCCAAAACAAAAGGCGTGCAAGATTCAGCAGAATAAATACAAAGAGTAAGACCAACAGATACCGGAGGATCAGATTTTGCCTGTCGAACATTTCCCTTGTTTTCATGCTTAGCGGGTCCTTCAGGGCTCAAGCAGTTGATTGCGCGCAATCCGGTTGTTGTAAAATTGCAAGTATGCTTTTGCGCGACGAACTATTTCGTTTGATTCGGTTTCCGTCGGCTGTCGCGCGGCCGACGGACTCAGTGTATCTTCGAGCAATTCCGCTATTTCGATTTTGAGGTTGCCCTGCGATGCGTGCGCGGAATGACTGAGATCTGCACCGCTGAATGCACTTCCCTCTGCCGGAAACCGCACAACCTTGTTGCCCTCCTGATACCAGAACCAGTCGCCGGCTCTGTTGGCTGCGCGCGCATAGGCCTCCGGAATGAAAACGCTTTGGCCCAACGGCGACATCGGCTTATTGATTTCTTGTTCGCCTATGCCCAGCAAATCAAGGACGCTCGGAAAAATATCCGCATGCTGAACGATTCTTCTGCTCACATCCGGCTTCAGCTGTCCGGAAGGATCGAAAAAGATAATCGGCACACGATATTCTGCCTGCTCCGATCTGAATTTTTGAGATTCTGGATCGGTCGTGTGATCTCCGGTCACAACAAACAGGGTGTTTTTGTACCACGGCTGTTTTTCCGCCGATTCAAAAAATTTTTCCAGCGCATAATCGGCGTATGCCAGACTGTTCAAAAATGGTCTGCTGTGATGTGAAAACCTGTTTCTGTGTTCAGCCGGTATTTTGTAGGGGTTGTGACTTGAAAGTGTGAATATTCCCATCGCAAAAGGCGGTTTCAGTTTCGCGTTTTCCCGCAGGGCAAACTGCAAAAACGGTTCATCGAAAATCCCCCAGTGCCCGTCGAAATCCTTATCGCCGGCAGGATATTCCGATTTTCCGAAAAATCTTGCGAATCCGAAAATCTTCGCAATCGAGTCAATAAACATGGAGCCGTTTTTGGCCCCATGAAAAAACGATGTTGAGTACTCCCGTCGGGCAAGGACATGCCCCAGCGAAAGGGATTCAACCGAGCTGTATTGGGACGTAATAAAAGGTTCGCCGACCATTGACGGAATACTTGCAAGGATCGAGGGCAGTGCTTCAATCGAGGTGCGTCCGTTGGCATAGGCGTTTTCAAAATAAAGGCTTTTTTCCTTCAGCTTCGAAATGAAGGGGACGTAGTTTTTGGTGATTCCGCCATATCCCGTGTATTCGGATGCAAGGCTTTCAACGACCAGCAAAACAACATTGAAGTTCTTGAGCGAAACCGGCGCATGAGTTCCTTTCGGGACTGCAAGAATTTGCCTGAGTTGCCGTTCGTCGGCGAAAAAGTTTTGAATTTTCAGACTGCGGTTTTCCGAACTGCGGCTCATTTGAAAGCTTGTGCTCAGCGCCAAGGCAGCCAGCTGAGAATGCCCCAAAGTCATTGCGTGAGCCGGTGTAAGCGGTTTTGTTTGCAGTCCGCCGCGGATACCCAGCACGCCCAAAGCAATGCCGGCCAACAGGATGGCGAGGATTCGCGACGCTCCCGCAGCATGACCCGATTCCCCCAAAGTCCGGCTTATTTTCCAGACAAAGGCCAAGAGGGCCGTCAAAATTAAAGTTCCCGCGGGAACAATCCAAAAGTTCATGAGCAGCTGCAGGGACTGATCGATGCTGTCGGACGATAAGTTCAAGATGGCCAAGGTTGTCCGCCGGCCGGTGAATTTGAAGTATTGTGTGTCCGAAAGTTCCAGAAAAATAAAAACAACGTGAATGATAAAGACAAAAAGAGAGAAGGCTTGAGTCATTCGCCGGACTGTGCCGGATCCGACTTTCCAGCTCCAGAGTTCCATAAAAAACAACGGCAACATTGTTATGGTCACAATCCAGATATCAAACCGGATTCCGAGAGCGAACGCGTTCAGGATTGCCTGCGAAGGAAAGGAATCAAAGGCTGCGTGATTGAAAAAGTAAAACAGACAGCGCGTCAGCGAGTAAATAAGCAAAAGTGCTGCGGCTCGAATTAGGAATCCCAGCGGAAAAACTGCTCGTACCGGTTCTGACATCGGGCTAGGGCCTCTTGAACACAGATTTTCAAATCAAAAGCACGCCATAAACCAGCGATTACTAACATGCCGGCCAGCAAGTCAAAAGCTTCGGCCGCTTTGGCAAAGAAAAGCAGCTTATTTAAAGGAGTGAATGCTTATTAATGACGCGTTTATAGACTTTGAGAGCTTCCCGAGGCCGGCATGCCCGCCGACAGCTCCATCAGGAATTTGTTGAGCTGGTCAGTGGCGGTATCAAGACTTTCCTTCGACAAGGGGATCAGGGTTTTGTCCATGATGCAAAAATAGTCACCACCGATGTAGGCCTGTGAGTCACCGTTTCTGAATTTGCTCAGAATTTGAAGCGGACTTCCGCCTGTCACACCGCAGGCACTTCCGTCCGAGTCCTGCTTTATGATTTTGATTGCGGAAATTATTTCTTCGGTTCTTTTTACCTGCTCGTTGCTGAGTTTGAATGTTGATTTGTCGGACCACTCACGGGAGTGGGATGGAACGGCTGATTCCGATGTCTTTGGGCATCGGCCAAGAAGCAACTCTTTGGGCTCTCTGCGGTAAGTCAGTTCAAAACCGTTGCAGGCCGGAACCGACGACTGTTGACTGATGTAAATTTCGTTTGTTTCGCCGTTCAAAATTCCGGCCAACGCCGAATCCTGACTTTTTTGCGGCTGTTGCTGAGCGGGCTGCGGCGTTTGTCTGTCGTCGACCTGCGGGCCTTTGCTTGCGCGGGCACAGGCTGCAGAAAAGAATGCAGAGTGAACTACAAGAATAAAGAAAAGGAACTGTTTCATCGGGAGCCTCAACAGTCTCACATGTTGTAGTGTCTTCGGAGTTTTTGGGATTTAATGAAGGTTTTTTTGGGTTTAAAAAAACAAACAACATTGGCACCTTGGAACAAACGCGATGAGAACAGCATGTCTACAGCTCAACTCAATCGGACCGGCTCCGCACAGCGGAATTTGCGCGCCGATGTTTGACAGTTCCTTCCGAGTCAAAAAAAAAGCATCTTCCGTTTTTAATAAGGAACTGCGGGTAATTTTAGAAGAGCAACAAAATTCTGCAGAGCGGGGACCGGTGGTGCTGAGGTTTGGCAGTACTTCTTTATTGGCGTTGGTTGTGTGGCATTCGTCAATCGCGTACGGCGGAGTAAAAACGCACATTCTGGCGGGCGGCAATGCAACGCAGGTGAGACTGGTTGGAAGCGACGAAACCAGCACATCGAACGGCTATGCGTCGTATGCAGCCGGCGGCGGGTTGAGCGCTTCATCCGACGGTACGCTGGCGCTCACCGCCGAGGCGTTTTATGCAAACCGCAAATTTGGATTCGGCGACACCTCTGCAGGATTTTCGACTCTGCAGTTTCCGGTCATGGCCCGCTACCAAGGATCAAGCCTTTATATTGGAGGCGGTCTGTACGCCGCCCTTTGGACATTCAAAGGCGAAATGGTCACCAGCGGTCAAACCAAAAAGGTTAAAGTATCGGACACCGGTCAAAGTTCGACTGACCTTGGATTTCTGCTCTCAAGTGGTCTGAAGCAAAGGATTTTTGGACTTCCATTATTGTTCGAATTCAGACGCTATCAATCGATGAATGATATCGCCAAGTCCACGTCCTTCAAAGGTTCACTGGTGGAATGGCAGGCATTGGTCGGCTTCCAGTTCAACGACGACAAGGTTGCCGTCAAAACTCCACCCAAAACAACTCCAAGATCAGAGCCCAAACCTGCCGGAACAATAGTGCCTCCTGCTTCTCCGCCACCTCTCATCCTCAATAAATCCAAGCCGACCGGCGAAGAGGGAGTAGTTATTCTTCCGCCGGAGGACGGTCCTCCGAAAAAAGAATCTCCTGACGGAGGGAATCCTTGAGATTCATTGGGTTATTTAAATTCTTGGTTGTGTTGCCGTTGCTGGCCTCTCAGGCCGGCTTCGCGTCCGACATCGGAATTTACATCCCCAAACGCTGGGTTCCTTCGAAGAAGATTATCTTAGAGCCCAGCTTTTCTCTCGGACTGAACGCCACGCAGGTTAAAGTTTCCACATCCACCGACGATTATACCTCTGAAGGATATATGGGGTTTGTAGTCGGTGGCGGAGTGGCATGGATCCCTTTCACGGCCTTGGCGGTGCAGGGAGATGTGTTCTACTCCAACCGGATTTTCGGATTCGGAGACACAAAGGGATTTTTCAATACGTGGCAGATCCCGCTGACTCTCCAACTCCGTGCCGGAAACGTTTCTTTGGGCGGCGGACTTTACACAGCATTCTGGAGGGCACTGGGCCGTATGGAAGAATCAGGAACAAAAGTTCTTGCTGAAGCCGGTGCTGCCGGTCAGTCGCTGACCGAAATCGGTTATCTGGGCCAGATCGCCCTATCCACAAACGTCAGAAGTCTTCCGTTGCGGTTTGAATTTCGTTTTCTCAAAAGCCTGAGCGATGTTGCGAAGTCTTCGGATTTCAGAGGCTCCCTGACGGAGTATCAGTTCCTCGTCGGCTTCGATTTTAAAAAGGGTTGAGGGCGTTTATGAAGACTCACCGAAAGCATTTTTTGCTCAGTTTGTTCTCCATGGCGGCAATGCTGTCGGTGATTCTTGCGGCCTGCGGCTACGTGAAGGTGTTCAACGGTTCCGGCGGAAAAAAATTGAAATGGAATTCCGAGACCGGCTATCAGGTTGAAACGGAAACCAGTTCAGGCACCGATTCAGGCGGCGGAAGCAGCGGCGGGAGCGGGACCTCGGATGCTGATAAGGTTGCGGCATGTGTTTCCTCGCTTAGCACCGGCAATTTGACTTTCAGCACGGGTGACACTTCAACTGCTGTTACAGGGAACATAACTCTTCCGGGAACTATCTCCCAGTGTTCAATCGCGTGGAGTGTAGACAGCAGCGCCGCAAGCTGGGTAAGTATCTCCGGGAACATTGCAACAGTAACGCGCGCGGCGAGCGCTTCAAATGGAACAATCACACTGACCGGTGCACTGACATCGGGAAGCGTAACTCAAAATAAATCACTGACCATTACAATTCTCAGGCAGGTTCCGGACAGCGAAGCTGTTGCGACGTGTGTATCAAACTTTTCAGCGTCACCGTTTACTTTCGCCAGCGGCGATTCTCTGACGAACATCAACAGTTCATTTACGGCATCAACAACCCAAAATGACTGCTCCGTTTCGTGGAGCAAGTCTGCGGGACTCAGTTGGGTAAGTATCGCCGGCGGAACGTTCACTGTGACTCCGGCTCAGGCCATGGCGGATGAAACCGGAATAATTACTGCGACGATATCAAGGAATGCCAACGGCGGAGCCAGTGACACATCAAAGACGTTTATCGCGACAGTCAAGCGCCTGCCGGACAATACCGAGACCAATGCTTGCGCGGCTGCGATAACGAGTGCCGACTTGACGTTCGCAGCAGGTGATACGGCGAGTACGATTACACAAAACTTTACCACAACCGCCAGAAAGGACATGGGCACGTACTCTTGTGCGATCACATGGTCCGAGGTGGCTGATACGAGCAGTGCGTTGGTACTCTCCGGCAGCAATGCAACAGTGACCAGACCGCCCTACACAGCTTCCGGTAATGCGACTGTGCAGGTCAGAGCGACAGCGACAGGTGCGAGCGGCTACACTGCAAACAGCTCCCCGTTGACTCTTACGGTTTTGAAAATTCCAAGCACGAACGCTCAAGAGGTTGAAGGTTGTAAAAATGATTTGACCATTGCGGATTTTACCGGAGCGGCTATCACGAACTCGGATCCGAACGGCACTGCAGGTATAATTTCAAACTCAAGTGCTACAGGCACGTTTACGGTTCCGACAGCGCCGGTAATTTACTCCAGCAGCTGCACGATTTCTTGGTCTTCAGGCAGTACGCCTTATGTTTCGTTTTCCGGCGGCACGGGAACGTACAACAACTTCCACGACGGTGACGTCAGCAGCGGTGCAGGGAAAACAATCACTGTCACGGCAACGATTTCCTCGGGTGCAACAACAGATACAAAAGCGTTTACTCTTGCGATGACAAAGCGGGGGGATTTGACTATTTCTCCGTTTGACAAAAGCACAGGCATTGGCGGAGGTGCCGCAGATCGTCTTTCCGTGACTTTGACAGAAGCAACAGCAAGTACGGGTGCGACCGTGAGCTACAAAGTCTGTGTCGGGCCCGATGGAGATTCGGACTTGAGTAGTTCCAATTCATTGATTGCCGCTGCAGCAGTCAGAGATCTCGGAACTTGCACTTCAACCCAAGGAACAGCGCTCCCGTTGGGAACAACCGATACATACTGTTGCACGACCTCAGCAATCAGTGGTTCAGTAACTCGTTGGTTTTTGGTGCCCACCGATGCGACGCAAACTTGGCGAGGCCGAGTTTACTCTTATATTTCGGGTGAACCGAATCTGGGTGATCATAAAATTTTGTATGATTTGTCGACTACTGCGGTGAACCCCTGAAATAGGATCGCTTAGTTGATTTAGTTTATCTGAACTGGATTCTCAATCCGACTCTTTTAATCGTATTCAACCTTTCCATTAAAAAATATTCATTTACGGACACTTAAAGAATCCGAAGTTCTACTTCGGATTTTCGATTAATTTCCGAAGTTGTGGTTCGGAAAATACTCAAGGTGTTCTGAAGTATAAATAATGCCCGATAATATCAGAGTCTTTATGTTTGGTCCGCGTCAGACGGGCACGTCGACCCTCAAGCGGGAGACGGACTCTCAGGACTGCGTCGTTGACATGTTGGTGCGCCGGACGTTTCAGCAGTTGGCTGTAAATCCAGATCTGCTTTTTGAATGGGTCATGGCTTCAGAAAAGCATGTGATTGTCATCGATGAAATTCAAAATTTTAAAGGGTATTGTTCCCAAATTCTTTTTCTTTGATTGCGGCGTCGCCAATGCACTGCTGAACCGATTTTCAATTCAGACCTCAACTCCCGAAGCGTTCCAAAACCGAAGATGGAATTCACGTTGTTCCCGCCGGATCTTTTTTAAAGAACGGGTTCGCCGAATTTTGTCTGTGACTCAGGGAAATACGGGCGTGAGGATGAAATTCTTTTTTGCAGCAGCGTCGTTTTCGCTCATGCCGAAGGTGATGTAGCACGAACGTCCGTCGGCGGTTCTTAGTTCAAAGAAGTACGCACCGGTCTCGTGCGTGCCGCCGTTACCGAAAACCATGTCCTCAACCGCAAGAAAGCTGCCTTCAACCGTTGTGCTTCCGGCAATTCTGAAAAGCAGGATCGGTTCATTGAGGTTCGAGTCTTTTGAAATGCCGACGATCGCACCGTTTTTTTCGGAGCCTGCGGTCTGCGGTGTTGCCGAATCAATCGTGTAGGAACATTGCACCGTCGGACGTGAAACAGTTGCACTCGCTGATGCAGCGGTTTTTTTCAAAGAGGCATTTGTGCGCGGAGCACCGATCACCTGACCGCGTTCGGCATTGCTGTTGGGAATAGGGACAGGAGTATCTTCGGGAGAGTTTTCGGAGCCGCACGACGGCAGTCCGACAATCGCTGTGAGCGCTGTCGCCATAACGAACACACGTTTGTTGTTCCATAAGTGAATCAAAGTCTCAGGCTCTCCGGTTCTGGCGAATCCCAAAGGCGTATCGGCAGAAATCCGGAGTCAGTGAGGCATCACTCGCAATCGAATGACGCGCCCCGCCGGATGACCTGAAAATCAAAGGTTTTATGACTCATCCAGATAAACCGGTCGGAATAAATGGTTTGCTGGTCATGACCGACGCAGATGTCGAATCTCGACATTCCCTTGCCGTAAAAGTCCGACCCCGTGTCGACAACCTTGAACGGAATGGATTGGGAAAGACCAAAGTTTTTCTCGATTTCCGGTATTCTTACGACAGTTCCGTACTGAAGTGCACTTCTGTCCATGGCAATGCTGACATACTCTGCGCTGCCGTTCAGATAGTCTTCAAGCGTGTACAGCGGACGACCGCAGCGATCTTTGGGTCCGCCCTCGATAGCGGTATTTTCGGTTGTGTAGAGGGTTGCCTCGCTTTTGTGAGTCGACTGCACGGGCCCCAGCTGAGAATCACTGGATTGCCCGACGTGTTTGACAAACACCCAGCCGTTCGTCATGTCACATCCAACCATTGGTCTTTTAAGTTCAACGTACATGTGTGAACCTTGCCAGTCGGGTGACTTCGCCAGATTGTGGCGTGTACCTCGCGGAAGCGGGCATTTTTTTCCCTGTTCAAGCTGCGAAGAGTCAACCGGTTCGGCTTTCAAGAGGGTATCAAAGTCTTTGCTGATTTCGATCCAATGAGGCGATTTATCGGGCGCAGGACTGACCGGATTGGCTTGCTCAGCACCGCGTTGCGGGGTCTGGCGTTCGTCTTTCTGCTGGATAGTTTTGACTGCAGGTAAATCACAGGCGGCGCTCATTGAAGAAAGAGCAAGAAGGAAGATTACTGTTTTGAACTTCGTCATGTGATTTGAACCTCCCCGCGAGTCCGGCGACTTTTGTCCCCGCGCGTTTGAAAGCAACATACGTGCCTTCGGGATTCAAAAAATGATCAAAAATTATGAGATTTTAAGGCCGACTGGCGATGCGGGAACTGTCCAAGGATTAGACAAAAGGAAGCTGTTTTTCGGATTCAAAAAAGTGAAGAGAGGAATGCGGGAGGCCGGAACTGACGGGAAACAGTTCCGGCCAAGGCGAAATCAGTCCGCAAAATCCTGTTCAAGTTTGATGAGAGCCTTTTCCAGAGCGTCTTTTTTGCTCACAAATGCCAGCCCGTTCACCCTCAGCTGCTTTTCCGGATACAGGCTGACAAACTCAAGCAGCGTAAAGCTGTCGTCGGCAACACTTTTGCTGAATGTCGCATTTACAAATTCTTCGTTGAAGCTGGACGGGAAAATAACTTTCAATAAAGAACGGGCTTCGTTTCCTGCTTCGGATTTAAGTGCTTCCTCAATGCGTGAAGAGGAAATCCGAATGACGCGGCCAAATTTTACTCTGAGTTCTTTTTGCTGATCGGCCGGAAGCTTGTCGGAGATTGCAGGTACTTTTTCGCCGGCAACGAATTGTTTGAGTTCGTCCTGAGTACAGCTGCCCATTTCGATTCCCAGCACTCTGATGGAGAAGTCATCCGAAGACAGACTCGAGTTTTCGACGGTCGCGCGTCCGCATGCTGCCGAAAGAGCCAAAGAAACAACCGCAAGCACCTGTAACTTCATAAGCGAGTCTCCAAAAAGAAAAATCGTTTCGGAAAAGTCCGTTCCGGACGCCCGTGGATAGCTGATGTCGGGCCAATCGACAATCATTCTTTCAAAATGCTCAAGTTCCTGTTCTTATTATATTAGTAGTTACGGTCGTTTACGGTTTTGTTTAAAGCTTCTCAGCAAGTCTCTCGACACTAGGTTTCGGAGGTGGCTATGAAATCACATCCCTCAATTTTTTTGTCTTTGACCTTGTTTATGACTGTTGCCGGAGTCACGAGCTGCGGTGTTGATGCGGAGAACAATGTTGTTGAATTGGACACGGGCCTTAAAAAAACGGTTAGTTCGGGTGAAGATGGTGTTGGACTGGTCAATACAACAGGGGTAGAGCTTTCCACTGGTATTGCATTGCATAAGTTGGTCAGAGCCCCCGAGCATTGGGAATACTACGATGTTGGAGCAACTAAGTCATTACTCTATATTCCGCAAAATCTGCCGGTGGCGATGAGCGCATTTCGGCGTGCGTATTTTCCAGATTCAAATCAGGACTGCTCCGGAACTCTCGTGCATCAGCAAAACTCATCGGGTACGTTTGATGTTTATTTTCTGACCGCGCATCACTGCCTTTACGCTGTAACTCCGCTTGGAGAGCGCAGCAAGGCGCGCGCGGGTAAAGTTGAATTTGAGCGTTTTGAACTGGAGCCTGAATATAGAGCGCAAACCGATACAACTTTCAGTAAAATTTTCAACGGATCTTCGGGTATCATCAAAAGAAGGCAGTACTCGCCTGTGGCCCAGAAAGAGAGCAAGACTTTCTCTTCAGTTGATATTTACAATTCCAGTGACGTTATCCGGATCCCCTACAAACAGAATGTTTCGGACACGGAAGCTCTTTCAACATCGCTTCCGGTCTGTGATTCGGTTGAGCCTGCTGCCGACAAATCATTTGGCCAATCATCGACCGGTTTGCGGATGATGCTCGGCTTCGACAAGTATGACTCAAGACTGGTGACCGAAAGGATGAACGGCAAACACAACCTCTCGGGAGTCGCGACCGGTGAGTATCGTTCATCTTCCACATTTTCATCAATCAATAAATATGTTTTTCAGTCGATGATGTTCGGCAGCGGTACTAGTTTTTACGGCTATAAGACTGCATTCAAGGCAGGTGGAGAACAATCTGATTCCGGTGCTCCCGTTCTTTACGGAACTCAAAGCCCAGCTTTCGTAACTCTTCAAGGAACAGGCTATTCGTACGTCGGTTCGGAGGGCAGCTTTGCCAGCAACTGGAAGGTGAATTCTATCAAGTGCGTTTCGGGAGTTATTTCGAGAATTATGACAAACTCTCTGCTGCGTTTGAGTGATGCCCGTGCAGGAAGGGGATTTGCGGTTGATTCGACAAAAATCTGGGACATTGGTGCAGAGACAATAACGATCATACAGGACGTTTCATTCAATCCAAGTGCATGGAAAACACTTTGATCAGATTGGAAAACGGAGGACCGGAACATGGACTCTAGAATAATACAGACACTGCTTTTAGTTTTGGTCTGGCCTCTGTCCGCAACGGCGGGGTCAGTCGGCGGTGCCCGCGCCGGCGGAAGCAGTCTTGGACTTGATTGCGATAAACGT
This sequence comes from Pseudomonadota bacterium, assembly GCA_009926615.1. Classification (GTDB taxonomy): domain Bacteria; phylum Bdellovibrionota_B; class Oligoflexia; order Silvanigrellales; family Silvanigrellaceae; genus RFOM01. The sequence continues at coordinate 20,923 of RFOM01000034.1, read as the reverse complement.
GAACGTTTTATCAATTGCACCGAACTTGAAAAGAACCATGTGCTCGACAAGTGTTATGTTGTTGTTCACGAACAAAAGCGCAGTGACTGCACATGGCAGTCGTGCGGATTTGTGAGTGTCGTTCAAAAACGTCCGAAAGTGTCCGGCAGTGAACTGGATGAGTACGGCATAAAAACAAACATTTCACAGTACCAGTCTGCCGGAGGAGAAGTCCCCGCAGGCTGGAACAGGAACGGTTCGGGATTTGCACCGGGGGAAGTGACGCCGAAATCACCTTTTCCGCGTCATTATCTGACAGTCAAAGAGGCTTTGGCGCTAAGAAAAGTTCCAGATGGCTCTGCGGTTTCGGACAAGATCAAGAGCATTCCTCAGGAAGTTCTCGACTCCAATCCCTATTTGGAATGCGCGAGCCGGACTGGCAGCAACGGCGATGAAGTTTATGTGATGCTTCACAAGGGAACTCTGAGTAGCTCCTCGGAAGTGCTTGCTGTAAAAGTGCAAAAGAAGGATGTGTCGGATGCATGCAGCAAACTAAAATTGATGGAAAGTTCCGGCTCATGTGTGATCGGAACGAGCAGTATTCGTCCTCATGAGTCAGTTCCGATAGCGACTTTTCTGAGTCAGAATCCAGTCGGTTTTTCGGCTTCGCCTTCCGCACCTGCTGCAGCGCCTGCACCGAAGCCTGCTATCGTGACAGTGCCCTGCGATTCGGAAACGGAAAGCCGTATTCGCTACGAAGCATTGCAGGTCGCGAAGGGCAAGACTTGCAAATCGGAGACTCAAAAACGCTCCAGAACGTGCACGTCTACGAACGGTGTTAAGTCGTATTCAGCATGGTCTTCATGGAGTCCGTGGAATTATTCGCTTACCAGCTGTTCGGTAAAGAAGTAAGCTAAACGCGCCGCGCGGCAGGACACCTGTTCTTTTTTTGAAAAGAAACAGGTGTTTTTTTAATACTTTGGCATCTGTATCTAACCTCTGCCTTCAGTTCGCCGCGTTTTGGCCGATACAGCCAGAGTCGTGGGGAGTGGGCGATGAAAATACTGAAATTGCCGGTGGTCCTTCAGTTGTCGGTGTACATGCTTGCCTTTGTTGCCGGATGCACGGTCAACACTCCGGCCGTAAAAATTGATCAGGTCAGGCAGCTTTCCGCTCCGGCAAATCCGATAATTACCGAAAAGCCTGTCACTGTTGAATTAAAAAACCTGCCGCCGCTTCTGTCCTCACTGACACAAGTTTCGATCAGTGTCGGCGGTGCGGGTGTTGTTTCTTACGAGTATACGCTGAACAAAGAAGGGGCGTGCAAAGAGTTTTCGGGGAACGAGGTCATTCCGGTTGCCACCCGCATCGAACAGGAACTTGATTCAGGAAAGTATTTGTTGTGTGTCGCGGGATACGGGGCAAACAGAAAAAAATCGAAAGTGGAAAAATATGCTTGGGAAGTGGATTTAACTCATCCCGCCGCGACCGTCTCCGAACGGACCTCAAAAGTAAACAAATATCCGGAATTTACTGCCAAAATTGAAGGCGCGAACGTAGAGAAATATAAATTCAAAATTGTGCGGGGAACGCTGGATTCCGAAGGCTGCGCAGATGACAATTATTCAAGAGAAAAGCTCGTTGATGACCCGTTGAAAGTTGTTTGCTGACGGAAACTATACACTCTGTGTGATGGGCATCTCGCCTGCCGGTGTGGAGCAATTGCTGCCGACGGCTTTTCATTTTGAACAGGATTCCATGCTGCCCGACGTTCTCCTGACTCTGAATTCCGGCGACACAATGCCGCAAATAGTGAACGGCAGTGATTTAAGTCTGAAAGTTTTTGCGATCAACAACGCAACGTCTTTTACCTATAAGCTTGTGGATGGAAATGTTGATTGTTTCAGTCAGAAAGAAGACACGTTTCCGAAACCTTCGGTAATTGAAAATGACGTTTCGATTACACTGACCGCAGGTGAATTGAAGAGGGATATTATTTCGACTGATCCAAGAAAGCTGAAGACGCTGTGCGTTCTGAGTTTTAAACAGGGCCCGGAAAATTCGATAGTTAAAAACATGAAAGTCTTTGCGTTTTTTGTCGATATCAGCGGATTTACGCTTCCTGAAAGCGGTGTAACCGGCATACCTGCCAATCCGACAATTGAGAGTGATTTTTTGAATGTGAAGATTATGCCATCTGCAGGCGGCTCATCTTTCAATAAGGCAACAAGCAAAACGTATCAACGTGTCGATGTCTTTGATACACGGGAAAAAGCATTGGCGCCGTGCAGTTTTGATTCGGTTATACCGGAGTCTTTTAAAGACGTGATTGAGCTCAAAGGGCACGCAAAAAAAGGCTTTTACCGTTTGTGTCTGAAAATTGAAAATTCTGCCAAAACCGCCGCAGTGCAGCGTTTCGGCTGGATTCGGGAAGATGTTGTTGCTTCACTGCCTTTGACCAACGACAAAACGTTCAACCGTCCGAATCTGGCCAATCAGGATGCGACAAGTCCGAACGTACTTAAAACTCTGACCGGCCTGCCCAAACAAGATAAAGCCAGCGGCAATAAATTTGAATTTAAATTTAAACATTACGTCGGGCTGACGCTTTGTCACGATAATAAAGATCCCTATTCGCCGCTTGCTTCCGACCAGATTGATATTAAAAATCTTCCCGCTGCAGGCAGTTTTCATACACTTTGTGTCTTGGCCACTCTGAAGGGTCCGGACGGTACTGTGCTGGCATCGCAGGAGAATGCATCCCGCTTTACGTGGCTTCGTGACGGCACGAAGCCCGATCATACAGTCTCCGGTATACCTGCAGGCACGAACAACGATACCGTATTCAAGGTAAAATTTTCAGCAGCACGTGAGGGAAAGAGTTATAGTCCGGATCTCGATGCCATCGTGGTGTTGCGTACGGAAATTCTCGATAAAGAAGCTCAATGTCCTGCCAGAACAGTGAAGGATAACAACAATAAAGATATCCTCAATCCCCTGTATAAAGAAGTTAAACTGAATACGGCCAGCGGTGAGGCAGACGTTGAACTGACAAGAGCACTGACAGCAGCCGACAATAAAAAAGACCTGATGTTTTGCTCATACTCCAGAGATAAGTCAGGAAACGTGGCTTCTCTTGTGCGAATGAATAGCTGGACTTTTGATACACGTCCGTTTGCATCTCTGGCTTTCGATCCGTCCGTTAAAATGGGACAGCCGAGCAACAAGAAGACGGTCGAAATTTCCGTTATCAGAAATCCTGATCACAAAGGCTACAAGAGCAAACTCATTTCCGGATTGAATTGCGGGACAATCGATGCCGGTTATACGGCATTCACTCCGACGACCACGGATGCATCGTTTCTGAAGAAGACTCTGGATGTTTCGGCCGGCGGTGACGGTGACCGGACTTTCTGCATCCTTGCTATTGCCAACGACAACGCAAACACGTTGCAACCGGTGGCGGAGCCGACGGCATTTTCGTGGAAACTCGATACGACACCGACAAGCGTCGAGCTTGTCAAAGCGCCTGAAAACTCAAACCTTGCAAAGGTTGATTTCAAATTGACTGTCAAAACGTCCGTATCCTCAGAGTCGGCCGTCAGCTACAGCTATATAGCACTGGGCAGCACAACCGCAGATTGTGAAAAGAGTCTGTCATCCGAAAGAACTGTTAAGGATTTCAAAACACAGTTAACCTTGACCAGCACACTGCCCTCAGGTGCCAAATCGGGCAGCTTTAAACTCTGCCTTTGGGGTCATGATTCTGCGGGCAACATCAGTGCAGCCAAATCGTATACATGGACTCAAAAGCTCCCGTGACATCCTGCGAGCTGTGCTGTGCTTAAGCCTTCATTTAATTATTGCCGTTTGACAGCGCATGCCCGCACAGCCAGCGGAGTTTGTCGGTGGGCAGTGTATTGCAGTCAAACGATGCTGCACGCTTGAACCACACTCGGCACTGACGCCACGTTGCAGGGCCGACGAGGCGTGATACGGTTGTGGAAAAGAAAGTTTTAGATGCACTTCGGTAGACTTGGTCGATATTTGCATCAAAGATTATTTTTCCGTCGGACGGGTACGCAAGGCTGACCTCATTGCTTTGAACGGCATCGTTGTAAAGCCCTAGAAAGTTCTTCACCTTGGATGTTGTCGGTGTCGAGTCGGTCGCAAGCGTGCCGTCTTCCAAATACACTGCAACGGGTGAGGTGAATCCTCCGTTGGTGTCTTTGTTTCCGTCGGGACATCCGTTGCCGCCGCAGTCAACGTCTTTTCCTTTCCATTTAAGGTCAAGACGGTTTGCCGGTCCCTGAAGGTCCATGGCCTGAAAGGCCATTCCTGTTTTGTTGAAAAAGTTTTCACATCCCGCCCACTCGCCGTCCAAGTTCGGAGAGTACCCCGGCCAAAGGTTGTCGGGTATGAAAAAAAGTTGTTTGTCGAGCAGGTCGCCAATGAGAAGCGGAGGAAGCGGCGGATCGATCATGTCAATTTGTACGATTCCGGCATCGAGCCCCCAAGGGCGGCGCGTGTTGGCCTGTTCCTCAACCGTAAAGCGCAGCACAGCTTGCCGGCTTGCCGTCAGCTTAAATCCAAATTCGACCGGCAGTCCGCCAACCGAGAGCACATCTTGCCCGATCATCGGCGTTGAGGTGATTTCACAAAAACCTGCTTTTGAAGGATTGCCGGTCGACAGAGCGGAAGCGACGCTGTTGTTGCAGTTGGTTGCCAGAAGAGTCATGGAAATTTTTGGATTGCTTTGCGCAAACCAGTCACCCTGCGCAGGCGGCATGAGTGCACCCAGACCGTAGGCGCTGACTGTCCAGTTAACAACATCGTCACGTGCTTCATCGACCGCCGGAATACAGACGTCTACGCCCAGCTGTGCTCCAAAATTTCCGGACTGCAGGTTAAAATTGAGCGGTTCGATTAAGGGTAAATTCTCCACGCGTGTGCCGTTGACAGGCAACGGCAGGCCTGCAAGGTAATCGGCATTTTCTCCCGCGATAAACCCGTAATTTGCAGAAGGCGAAGCAGGAGTGGCTTTGACGTTGAAATCAGCCGAATTGCCGGCGGCATCACCTGCACCCAAATGTTTTATGAAAACATTGCAAGGCCAGCCTTTGTTAATTGTTATATTGACGGCCTTGGCCTCATGACTTTTCACGAAAAATACAGTGAAGAAAAGCGCTGCAACCACATATTCGTAAAATGGAGTTTTTTTCATCGGCAATCCGCCTTCATTAAAGAGTCCGGATTGATTGAGTAGTCCTGTGCAAAACCCGAATCCCGCCAGACCTTGAAGTCCTTAATAACGGCCCGTCCTTCCTCAATACGGTCGACGGTGAAATCCAATCCGACGGTCAGCTTTGCATTTCCGGAAAGAGCTTTCGCGCATCCTTCGGAGCCGCACATTGATTCGTAGTACGGCGGCCAGTCGATTCCGGTCAGCAACGAGCGCAGCTGATTGAACTCAAGTTGCAAATCATTGCTTTGCGCCGGCAGCAGAGGTTTGACAGAAGGGAAGGAAGAATTTGTTTTGAGGGAGTCGAGTGAAGGAATACGTGCCACCGGCGGAATCGGGAGAAGCGGAGCATCGGGATCAATGTTCCACTGTCCAAGTTGAATCAAATAGTTTTTAAAACCTTCTTTAAACAGCCGGTGGTAAAGGGAAAGCCACGTGACGTCGGCTTCGAGACGGTAGCGTTGTCCGGACTTGAATTCAAAATTTGTTGCGTCCCGCTGTGAGGGGAAAAAACCCTCCCACGCGGCTGGGGAAATACCCCCTGCGTACCACTGGTCAACCGTATCAAACCGGTTGTCCGATCGGGCGGTCTTCAATGAGTATTGAATGCCGATGGGAAGCGAAAAACGGCAAGATGTATCATTGTCCGGTGGACAGTCGTTCTTGAAAAAGAGTTTTGTGATCAGCCGCGCATCGCTGCCTTTGACCAAAATCTCCGGTTCTCCCATGTGAATCTCCGGATAAGCGAGCACGGGCCAGCGCGGCGATCCTTCGCCCATATCGGCTGACAGCGGAACACTGTCTTTCTCAGGTTCAACGGAAAATCTTAGAACACCCGATCCCAAGGGTTTGAGCGAATTGCTGCGCCCCGTTGCGTCACCGGAAATATAGAAACCGTTGTAAGCAAAAATATCCTGAGCCTTGAATCCGAGTTGATTCAGCTGAAATGCGTCTGTGCATTCAGGGTTGATTTCGTAGGAAACTGTGAAAGATGATGCCGGATTTATCCGGAAATAGCACAAACCGCCGTTGGCTATGACTTCTTTTTCATTGACGGGCGTAATTGTGCAGGCCGGATGCTGTTCGGCGGGGAATATTCCGGAAGCATCGGTCACCCGAAGATTAACACAGTAATTCAGCATACGTGTCTGCTGTCCGTAAAATTCCTGCTTGTCATCCCAGCTTTGAAGAGTCACGGCTACCGGAGAATGTGCAACCTCGCAGCGGTCGGGAATCAGCCGTCCTGCAAAGGCAGCTGAGTGTGCACCGTTGAGGTTCACAAACTCCGGACCAATCGCCAGCGTCAGCCATCGTCCCAAGTCGGCATTGTCAAAATTGGCGAATGTCGCTTTGGCAGGTGTGAGGCCCAAGCTTGCCGCCCACTTGCGTTCCGGTGCAACATGCAAGTGAACAGCTTCAGGGATCGAGCGCAAAATATCAGCTCTTCCTGTTCCGGCTGTCAAACCCAAAAATCCGAGAGAAAACAGAAACAGTCTGCTGACTTTCATAAGAGTTCGATCCCCTGTTTGAATTATGGTGCCGTGTAAGAGTTGTTGTTCACCGACAGGTTAATTGTGAATTCTGCGCTGTTGAGGTCCCAAATACGCTGAGATGTTGCGAGCTCGCGGAAAATATAGCGGATGACGCAGTACTTCGCCGGAGCATTTGTCAGCGTCAGACTTGCAGGGCTTCCAAATACGCTTTGGCCGCTTCCGGAGAATGAGTTCGCGCTTGTTGTAATTGTCTGCGGCAGCGGAACTCCGTCCAGACCCAGAAAACCGAGTGCAAAAATATCGAAGATTTGAGTGCTGCCCCAATTCTCGGCAGTCGGGCTCGTGCGTTTGTCGCATACTAGTTTGCCCTGAATTTCAAGCTGCGCATCGGCAAGGTAATTTCCGGAAGGAATGTCGGCCGCCGTTACGTAATCCGTAATTTGATATCCGTATGATCCCGCTGCGTAGGGGACCTGTGAGCCGCGGAAACAGAAGTCAACGAAGTAGCGTGCGCCGTATACGTCCGAAGCGAGATTGAAAGTCAGTTCTCCGGCCGATGTGCCGCCGCCGGCATAATCTGCGTTCGCAAGAACAGTATTCAGGCGGGGAATGACAGGCGAAAGTCCGGGGTAACCCAAAGGATAGGCTGCGGTGTGGAATTGGGGAACTCCCAAAAACGGCAATTGTGTATTTCCCTGCACAAGAATGTCCGTCCACGTGCCGATAGGATTGCCGTTGTTGTACGTCCCGACACTCGCCTGAAGATTGCTTTGTGCGCCGGTAGGGCGGCTGTATCCAATATAGGGAGGACCCTGCGGTTCCCAGATTCCCGCGTCGCAGGCATACAAGTCGGCACCCGAACTGTTGACCAAAAAGTTAAACGTAATATCTGCTGCCTGTGCGCTCTGATACGAAACAGCACCCGCGGCCAAAAGCGACAATGCACTGAGATAAGATTTCATGTGTTTCTCCTGAATTGTTCAAAAATTGAAACAAAGAATTTCAACAAGACCTTGAACGGTTCAAATTGTCGGAGGAACGATTGAGGGGAATAATTGCCGACACGCCAAAGCTCAATAAGAGACGACGGACTTTTTTTTACAGATAAGAAGTTTTACCGGAGAAAAATAATTGACTGCGCGCAGTATCAGGAAGCCTGCCGTATCGCTGCGCGCAGTTTTAGGTGTTTCAGTTTTTCGGTTTGCGGAGTTTCAGAAAGTTCAGTGCTTTTAGAGCAATCGCATCGCTTGTGAAACCGAAACTTTGAGTCAGCGTATCTGCAGGCGCGGAAGCTCCGAAATCTGTCATACAGAAAACTGCGCCGTTCCGGCCGGTAATTTCGGCCCAACCTTGCGCAACGCCGGCCTCGACAGCAGCCGTCGGGATATTTTCGGGAACGAATTGCGCGAGCGCCACAGGATTGCGGGCAAGCTTCTGCGGGGCAGGGCAGCTTACAACGCGGACATTGAGGCGGACAACTTCTCCGCTGAGGGACTCAAACTTCTGTTCCTGCAACCACAAAGCCGCTTTCAGAGTTGCCGCAACTTCCGAGCCTGAGGCCGCCAAAATCAGTCTTTGTGCGTTTTGAGGTGCGTCGAAATCTTTAAGAATATAAGCTCCGGTGCGCAGACCTTCGGCAACGGTTTCCATGGAACGCGGAGTGTTCAGCATGTCGTCGAGCGAGGGAACGTCCTGACGCGTGAGCAAAAGAGCAGTCGGAGTCTTTTGATGAGAAAGGGCGAGTTCCCACGCCATCAGTGTTTCCCGCGCATCCGCCGGACGCAAAACCTCAAGATTTGGAATGACCCGCAAACTCGCCGCGTGTTCAACCGGCTGGTGAGTCGGACCGTCTTCGCCGACGGCATAGCTGTCGTGGGTCAGAACGAAGATGGAGGGGATTTTCATGAGTGCTGCGAGGCGAATTGAAGGCCGCATATAATCGGAGAACACGGCAAACGTTGCGCAGTAGGGTCTGAATCCGCCGTGCAGAGCCATGCCGTTGCAAATTGCCGCCATTGCGTGTTCACGCACTCCGAAATGGATATTGCGGCCGCTGTATTCTCCGGCCTGCACAAAGGACGTGTCGGGCAGGGTGGTGTTGTTGCTTCCGGCAAGGTCGGCACTTCCGCCGACCAGTGAAGGATTCGCTTTGGCCAGCGCCACCAGTGCTTTGCCGCTGGCAACACGGGTCGCCATTTTGGTGCCGAGCGATTCCCACAAAGCGTCTGCGGCATCGACGTCCGGATTGTTTTGCGTATGAGCATTCCATGCAGCAAGCGCTGCCGGATTGTTCTTACTCCATCCGGCAAGCAGGGTTTCGGTGTTTTTGTTCCATTCAGCGTGACGCTTGACGGCGAATTCGGACAAGCAGACCTGCGCTGCCGCGTATGCAGATTTTTCAACAAAAAACGGCTCGATATTGGTCAGACCCAGATGCTTTTTGGCATCGGCGACATCGTCTGCACTCATCGGATTGCCGTGAATTTTGTTTTTGCCTTCCCATTTGGGCGAGCCTTTGCCGGCGATTCCTTTGCAGATGACGATTGTCGGACGCGGTGACGCGCGGTTCTCGGAGAGCGCCGTATCCATTGACTGCGCAAGTTCCGAAAAACTGTGCGCGTCGGCATTCAGCACACGCCAGCCGAAGGCCTCAAATCGTTTGCCGACGTTTTCCGTAAATGCAATGTCGATGGTCCCGTCGATTGTGATATTGTTGGCATCATAAAACGCCACCAGTTTTTCGAGTTTGAGATGTCCCGCCAAGCTGCATGCTTCGCTTGAAATTCCTTCCATCAGACAGCCGTCACCGAGAAGAACGTAGGTCATGTGATCCACGGGAGCGGCACTGCCCGTGTTGAGTCGGGCTGCAAGCATTCTTTCTGCAAGAGCCATTCCGACCGCATTGGCAATGCCCTGTCCAAGCGGACCGGTCGTGCATTCAATGCCCGCGGTGTGTCCGTATTCAGGATGGCCGGGGGTTTTGCTGCCGAGCTGACGGAAATTTTTGATGTCCTCAAGTGAAACATCATAGCCGGCCATATGCAGAAGTGCATACTGCAGCATCGAGCCGTGACCTGCGGAAAGAACAAAACGGTCGCGGTTAAGCCAGTGAGCGTCCTGCGGCGCATGCTGCATGGCTGCAAAGTACAGGAAAGTCCCGATGTCGGCGCCGCCCAAAGGCAATCCGACGTGTCCTGATTTCGCCTTCAGAACGGCATCCATACCCAAGGAACGGACAGCTGTTGCAATGGTCTTGAGTTGAGATTCGTGGCGGCGGACGCGTTCGGCAAACATCAGCGGTTCTCCTGAAGATTAAAGCGAAGGTGACGGTGGCGGAATGGCAACAAGTTGATCGTAAATGCGTGCTGCGATTGTGCCGGCCAGTGATTCGACGGCGTTCTCGCTGTTTTCCATGTAGCGCAGCACGTGCAGGTCCTGAGAATTGCTCAGTGATGCTCTGACCGTGCCGTCGCCGACAATCGGATATGCACCTGTGGCAATGTTGGGTAAATTCAGCTGGAAAAGAACCGCTCCGGTGCGCAGGTCCAGTGCCCGTGCAACAACCGACATTTGCGCAACTTCATCTTCCGCCGAGACGTCGGGGAGCTTGTTTTCTGATTTGATTTTACTGCAGGGAACTGCACCGGAAGCAAGAATTTCGTTACCCTGATCACATTTTTCGACCCGTGTCACCGAGCGTGCAGCGTCGGTAATCTGAATTTCGAGTCCCCAGCGGGCCGTGTGCACATCGGTCAGGATAAATTCGCGGTTTTGAGTGATGAGCCTGCGCAGTGCAGCCGTTAATTTCGGAGCCTGTCCGGCCCGCGCTGTCCCGTCGGTGACGTTGCTTATGTACAATGTGCGGGGTTGGGAACTGATGATGCGGTCACTGTTTGCGAATCTGTAGATGCAGCCTGATATTGAAAACAAAGAGAGCGGCAAGAGAACGAAAGATCTTTGCAGACGGCCGCAGAGCTGTGCAAAGTTCATGAAACGGTTCCTCAGCAGGGGGAGTAGATTTTCGGCAGGAGCTGGCCTTCGTCGTGAAGTGCTTTGACGTCGGTGTAGCCGCCGAGGAACTCGGTACCGACAAAAATCATCGGTACGGTTCGCCAGCCGTTGTTCTCGGCGCTTAATTTGCTCCACAGTTCCGGCTGCTGATCCAGAAATACTTCTTCAAATCCGACCTGCAGATTGTTCAAAAGTGTTTTGGCCGCAACGCAATAGGGACAAGCGCGTGTCGAGTACACGGTGACCTTTTTCATTCAGGAAACCCCATCTTCCAAGATGCTGCTGCATAACAGAAGTCTTTCGGATTGTCACACAATCCGCGTGCGCATGGCTTCGGAGTTACTTCTCTGCCTTTGCGGAAAATACCGGTTCGGCGAAGTTGAATGTCACAGCCAAGTTTTCGCATTCTTTTGGTGCAACTGCTTTTGCCAGAATCGGCTCAATACAGTGGTCGTTATCAAAGACGACGAGCAGGGTTTTGTCGTCAATGACGGTCAGTCCTTCGGCTTTTTCGGGAAGTTCAAGGTTTGCAAGCAGCGGGGCGAGATCCGCCACGACGCGGGTTTTGACCGGCGTGTAGGGAGTTTTGCCTGCTTCATAGGCGAGATTATCTTCAAGTCGGGTCGTCTCCCTGCTGATCGTCGCCTCAACGACGGCAATGTGTTTGCGGGCTTTGGAATGCTCCAGAATCAGAAATCGCTCGCCGGAACTGTCCACTGCCGCAAGGTCTCCGATTTTCACGTCCTTGTGGGGACTGCCGGCAGCAACCGACGCGGGCGTATGGTTATATGCAAACTGTTCAACCATTCCGCTTTTACGGTTGAGGCGGATAATTCGGTGCAGCGGAGTTTCGGGATTGCCGTGTCCCGATTCTCCTGAGGCACCGCCGTCCGCGCTGAGCGGTGACTGCATGGCTGCCAAAACAAACGGGCCTGACACAGTAACCCCCTCAAAACCGCGGTTGTCGGCGCGGTGTCTGAGCGACCACGGGAGAGAGTTTGATTTTGCTGAAAAGTTGCGCGCAGGGCTCCAGCGTTTGACGATGTTCCCCGAAGAACCGGTGCGAAGCAAAGACGGACCGTACTCCTCGACAAGCCAAAATTCACGCTGGCGGTTTTCATCAAAGTCCTGCGCAACGCCCTCGAAGTCGTAGCCCTGAAGCGAGTTGGGAAGTCTGGCAAAAGGACCAACCGGAGTTTTCATTTCCCAGCCGCGCTCGTTTGTGCCCAGATTGTCCAGCGCAGACGGCAAACCGTTTGCTTCTAGTCCGTTTTCACGCACACCAAGGCGCTCAACCACCACGCCGCTGCCGTCGGGATATACCTTGATTTTAAAAAGCGACTGCTGATGACGGGGCACGGGGAAATAACGATCGCCGTTACGGAAGGCTGCCTCTTTGGTCGAATCTTTTTCTTCAAGATAAAGGTTCAGGCCGCGATCGTTGATTGTCCAGATTTCGTCGCGGACAAAGACCCCCTGCGAGCTTTGGACTCGGCTTGAGCCGCTCCAGCCGCCTTCGTTGTAAAGAAACTCGCGCGGGAAATAAGCGCGGCCGACGGGGGCAAGATTTTTGAACCGGTGGACCGTGACTTTGGTCGCCTTCGCCTGCGGTTGAGACTCGCCGGATGACATTGAGACACAGGCCGGCAAGGCGGAAGCGAGCAGAAGCGGGATGAGATTCACAAAACCGGAATTAAAATTCATCGCAAAATTCCAATGCAGAGTTGAATGCCGGCTGAGCGCGCGGCAAGGACCCGCATGTTAATCTGCGCCGTTCAAAATTTCCATCATGGTCTTGTGAACAATCGGTGCCGTATTCGGACCGAGGGAGTTTTCTTCGCCATAGGGAGCGCTGCTTTCGCCGTAGGTGAAAGGTTCCTTGACGTCCCATTGACTGCGCGGAACGATGTAGCCGATTTGGTCATTGGCCAAACCGAAGAGCATATTCATGCCGCCTTTCATGGCACTTCGCAGAGGCGGAACTTCGACAGGTGCAGTGAGCTTGAAGTCATTGCCTTCCGGAGCCTCAACGCCGCCGTTGGCAATCTCGGGATACAATTCTCCGGGGATCGTTCCAATCCATGTATCACCCAAGCGCAGCAGACCCACTTCGCTGCGCGTTTTGTAACCGGACTCAAATTTGCGGCGAATGATTTTGAGCCGTCCGGCGAGCCTGAATTTGATGTTGTCAACCGGCAGCAGAATCGATTTTGCCGTCCACCGCAGGGTTGAATCGCTGATTTCCGTTTCTTTGTTCGCAGCAATCCCGTCGATCACAGCTTCGGCAACACGGTATCCGACCGCGCGTGCTTTTTCGAATGAGGGGGTCACAAGGGTTTCATTGATGACGCGGTCAAGGACCGGCGTGTCGTCGAGTGTGGTCATCAGACCGCCCACAGCACCATTGATGTAGACAACTTCGCCGCCGATGCCGTTTTTAACAGCAGCGTCGCCGTAGACCAGTCCTGATTCAATGCCTGTTCTCAGGTAGTGAACAAAGTCGGACGTCAACGCTGTATTGGCATTCCACAAAACTTCGGGATGATTTGCCCACGTCACCAGCGTACCGAGCGTTTGATTGCCGTCCGGTTTGCTGAATCTCAAAACGCGGACGTTTGAATCAAAGACTTGCGGCATGCGGGTATCGACAAGCACGTCTGCGCCGACGTTTGCAATTTCCATCCGGTGAAGGCGGACGGGTTCAAGCCGTTCGACGGCTTTGCGGATTGCCAGAGCTGTGCGTTGTTTTACGAGGTCCAGATATTGCGCATCGACACCCGTTTTTGTCAGGCTTGGTCCCCAAATTCCGATCAGGTCGGGTGCTTCGTGCGAATGAGTGGATGCAATAATCACAAAATCGAGCGCAAGTTCTTTTTGAACGGAATTGCGGATGTCGAGAATGTCGTTGTGCATGAAGCCGATGGCATCGAGCGCAACGATAACGCCTTTTTTGTCGCCGTTACTTATTGCAACGGCACTCGCCAAAAGCTCATCGTGGACTGACTTTGCCTGCCGCTTTTGTCCGAATCCTGCAATCCAGATCGGGTGCTTCGGGTCGTTGACATCCGGAGTGATGCTTTCGCGTGCAAAGCCCGCCAGCATTGTGCCGCTGACATCGGACGCAGCAGCGGTCCGTGTTACATTAGCTGATGCAGCGAGGATACCGGCGGCAATAACAAATACAGCTGAACGCCGGACTTTTTTCCAGTTCCGCTTTTTGGAGTCGGACATATGATGTTCTCCCGAAGGTTTATGGTCTCAAAGAGTTTACCGGAACAAAAATCGAAGCGCATTTTTTCGGAATCCTTTTTTAGCCGTTGGACAACGGTTGTCGTTGCCGGACTGACGGCAGCGCCGTTGATCGTTCAGGCAGCACCGGCTGCCGCATTCAAAGCGGGCGCCGCTCAAATCGATATCAGCACACGCTCTGTGATTCCGATGGGCGGATACGGCACTTTTTTTCTGTCATCACCTCGCACAAACGGTGTCGGCATTCACGACCCGTTATATGCCGGTGCGGTTGTTTTTGAGTCTGAAGGCGGGCAGCGCACGGCAATTGTCTCGGTGGATGCCGTCGGCATTTCCGGAGCACAAATCGCGCGCATCGAAAAGGCAGCGCGCGAGGCGCTGGATCCCAATTTGCACCTGATAATTTCAGCCACCCACACCCATCATTCTCCTGATACTCTTGGTCTTTGGGGCTCTTTGCCGAAGTCCGGCCGCAATGCGCGCTATCAGCAGCAGCTCGAAACAGCAGTTGTGCAAGCCGTCCGCGATGCATTCGCGCGTCTTGTTCCCGCGCGGCTCTCTGTTAAAAAAGGCCGGCATGCGAATTCCACTTCCGGTTTGCCGGAGGCCGAACGCAGTGATGAGTTTGTCTCCGTGGGGATCTATTCGGAACAGGGCGATGACCTCATCGGAACGCTGACCCAATGGTCGGCGCATCCGACGGTCCTCAGGCACGACAACAATGCCTTGTCGGCCGATTTTATCGGGGGCTTCAGAAAAAGCATGGAGCTTGCTCTTGGGGCGCAGCCTCATATTTACGTGAATGGCATCATCGGCAACGTCTATTCGCAGCTCCCTCAAACAGGTGATACCGATGCACAGGATGATTTGTTTCCCGAAGGCGATCGCGATCCGGACGTGAAGGAAGGCTACGCTCACGCATCGGCCGTCGGGCGCAGACTCGCTCAGTCGGTGCTTGCTGCCGATGAAACTCAGCTGTCCGCTGCCGGTGCGCAGGTCGACATGTGTCACGTTACGGTCAAATTTCCCGTGGACAATCAGCTTTTCAAGCTCGCGAGCAATTTGCGGGTCGTTGAGACCAAAATTCGCTCCGGATTTATAACCTCGCGCGTGAGTGCCGCAAATATCGGACCGTTCGTGTTTGCTTCAGTCCCCGGTGAAGTGTTTCCCAAGGTCATTCACCGGCTCGATCCCGCACTGACAGGTCAGAGGCAGACATTTTGGATGGGGCTGGGGCAAGATTGGCTCGGCTACTTTGTGGATGAAGAAGATTACGATAAAGGAGAGCTGAAGTACTGGACCGATTTGTCTGTTCACCGCACCGGCGCGAAAGTTCTGCTCGAAGGTCTCGGCAAAGCCCTCAGACATGAAGAATGCAGGAATTTCGATTCCATCGAATAGGCAAAGAGAGCAGGCGACTTGTTAAGGAGCTCTCTGTGATTCTCTCGATTGAAAATTCAAATGCGCCTCTGCAGGATTACGGGATACAAATTCCTCTGCTGGCTGATCGCTACACAAACACGCTGGCTGCGCTGAAGGCACATCCTGTGCTGGGGCCGGCTGCTGCGCGCTGGCTGAAGACGGCCGACCCGCAACCTTTCAGCAAAGAGCAGCTGCTGAGGGTTCATCACAAAAAATACGTCGATCAATTGTTGTCTGAAGAACCCCTTGCGGTTCTGGGCGAAGTTTTTGAGTTTATCAATGCCGACGGTTCATTCAACGAAAGGTACACCGAGTCTCCGGCCAACCGCCCGCCGAAAGAACTCGTTCACAAGCGTTTGGCACATGCAGCCGGAACTTTGATTGCCGCAGAAACCGCACTCGAAAAAGGTTTTTGTTACTTTCTCGGCGGCGGTGCGCATCACGCGATGACGTTCGGGGGACGCGGATTTTGCGTGGTCAACGATCTTATGATTGCAGTGCGCGATTTGCAGAGCCGCGGCAGAATCAAACAGGTTTGGGTCATTGACATTGACGCGCACAAGGGTGACGGCACAGCGCAAATCACAACAGGCGACGATTCGGTTCAAACGCTCAGCATTCATATGCAACACGGCTGGCCTTTGGATGAACAGCCGCTGGATGACGACGGTCGGCTGAAAAACTGTTTTTGGCCCAGTACGGTTGACGTTCCGGTGCCGGAAGGGGGAGAGGCGCACTATGTTGAGGCCCTGCGTCTGGGGCTGCGCCAACTGGAACTGTCGTGCGGAGGCCGAAAACCCGATTTGGCGTTGGTTGTTGACGGCAGTGATCCGTACGAAAAAGACGTTCTGAAAAGCGCAACCCTTTTGAAGCTGAGCCTTGAACAATGCGTCGAGCGCAGCCGGATTGTGTATGACTGGCTGCATGAACGCAGCATTCCGCAAGCGTATGTGATGGCGGGCGGCTACGGACCTGAGAACTGGCGTGTGCATGCCGGTTTTTTGGAGAGTGTGCTGACGCAGAGGCTGTAGAATTATCCGAGGCCGGTTTCGGCGCTTTAAACGCGTTTCGTAAAATTTCCAATCGCCGGCATTCAACACAATTTTTTTAACAGCTCTCCCGCGTGTGCAACGATAATGCCTTCAGCACTTACATAGGATGTTTCCATTTCATCCCAGTGAAGTTGCCATGCCTCAGCTTTGGGAAACTTGCGCTTTAAATAGATGAGATGATCCGAAATCCGCGAATTGGAAAATTTACATTCCACGAGGATTTTCGGGATCCCGTCTTCAGTTATGACAAAATCAACTTCACGCTTATCGGTATCTCTGAAATAACGCAGTTCAATATCGCGACCTTCGGTGTCTTCAAGAAAGTGAACCCACTTCAGGAGATGGGATGCAACAAAATTCTCGAATCGCAGGGAACGATTGGAGATGAGGCTCCAATCGAAATGGTAGTGCTTTTGCTCCTTTCTTACAGCCCTGATTTTGGGTGAACCAAAAGGCGAGATGCGGAAAATTGCGTACATGCGTTCCAGAATATCGAGCCAACGTGCCACCGTTTTGTGAGCCACCAGAAGGTCTTCCCGAATTGCGTTGATGGAAAGAGGGCTTCCCACGAGTTCAGGAAGGCGAATCACCAAGCGCTCGAGTGTTCCGATATCTCCAACTTGTTCGAGAGAAAGGATGTCATCCCGAATCATCCGCGTGCGATATTCCCGCGACCAGCGTTTAGCCTCAATGGCATCGCCGGAAAAATAGGGCTCCGGAAAACCGCCAAGCTCAAAGAGACGCTGCATGTTTTCGGCCCGTGCACCGACTTCTGCAACAGAGAGAGGATGAAGTCTAAGATAATGATATCGGCCTTGCAGGGAGTCACCTCCGTACCGATAATAATCGAGTCGGGCGCTGCCTGTGACGAGAATTGATTTATCGCCCTTGAATTTGTCGTAAATTCCTTTGAGAAGATTGCGCCACTGCCGGTATTTGTGGATTTCATCAAAAACCCAGACTGGGTCTGTTGGAAATTTTCGTTCCAAAATCCGTTCGCGGTCCTCGGGAATGTCCCAGTTGAGATATCCTCCGTCGTGCGGTTCAATGAGGTGCTTTGCCAAAGTTGTTTTGCCAACCTGCCGCGGACCTCCGAGAAAGACCATTTTTCGGGCTAGATCTTTTGATATTTGTTTTGTGATATAGCGGATTTGCATTTAGTTTTGCCTCAAGGCAAAAAAAGAGACGTGTTTTTTTGCCTTGAGGTAAAATAGGGTAAAGAAACACGCGGCGCAATGCACGGTATGCTCATTCTTTTGAATGGTTGACGTTCCGATGCCGGAAGACGCAAGGGCCTTAAGGAGCTTACCCGAGGCCGGTTATCTTGCGGCTGGTTTCCCACAGGTTTTTGCTCATCGTTTCATTGAAGGCCAAAGCGGAAGGTTTGGCTTCCGAGCAATTCTTGAAATAACGCCCCGTGCACTGCTGCAGTTCCGATTCAGAGGCAAGAAACAATGAGGTTCGCGCACCTTTTTCGGCGGATATAAAAAACGGACGGGCAAGATTGAAAAGCGTTCCCATAAATCCCCAGTTGCCCTGAGTCCCGAAGCCGGTTCTGACAACTCCGGGGTGAAGGCAGTTCACCGTAATTTCCGCAGGATTCAATTTCGCCGACAGCTCGCGTGTAAATAGAATATTGGCCAGCTTGCTGAGCCCGTAAACCTCCATCGGATTGTAGGTCCTGTTTTCGCACTGCCAGTCGGTTGTTTCACTGCGGACAGCTCGGTGAGCCTCTGAAGCAACGTTGACAATGCGCGACGGAGTTTTTGATTCTGCGGATCCTTTTTTGAGCAGGTCAAGGAAAAGATGGCTCATGATAAAATAGTTGAGATGGTTGGTTGCAAACGTCAGCTCCAACCCTTCCTCGGTTGTTTTTCTTTCACCGAAAATCGCGCCGGCGTTGTTGACCAGAATATTTAATTTTCCGTACCGGTCCTTCACGTCGGCAAGCAATGTGTTCATTTCGCCGATGTTGGTCAGGTCAGCGGTGAACAGCGCTATATTTTTGGAGCCGGATGCTTTTTTGATTTCGGAAACGGCTACTTCGCCTTTTGAACGGTCACGGGCAACCACGAGGACTGTGGCTCCTGATTTGGCGAGTCCAAGTGCAGTTTCGCGGCCAATTCCTGAATTTGCGCCTGTCACCAGACAAATTCTTTCGCTGAGGTTCGGTCGGTCTGATGCCATAAAGTTTTCGGCTCCCGCAAATGTGGTTGGGAAGTAACGATCTAAAAAAGTCATATCACAATTCTGCTGTTGCGGGATTCTTCGGGGGCAGAAGAATAGTCTATTTTGACGCTGTTGCCGGCCGATCGCGGGAGCGCCTTTGTTTATTTCGGTGTCGGCTGATCGGCGGGCGGCCTCAGCGCATAACTGAACGGTGTGAAATTTCCCTGCGAGCCGAGAAGATCCCGCACGTGAAGAAATCCTTGGTTGTCAATGACGCGTGCCTTGGGAGAAGTGTCGTCAATCCAGCCGGCAAAGAGGAAGACGTGCGCGGGAATGCGTCTGCTGCCGTCGAGGTCGAGTGTAAATACCACGTCACCGGCCGTCAGATCGTGTATCCGGTTGACCCGTTGCCAGCCGAGAGTTGTTTCAAGATACTCCGACAGCGCTGCGGTCCACGTACTGATGTTGTAGCCTTTGGCATTGAGTGCACGTGGAACAGGGAGTCCCGTGTTGCGCAGCGCAGTGCTGATAAACGCAACACAGGCATTGCGGGTTGTGCCGAACCAGTCCATGACCTGTGCGTAAATTCGCCGGTAGTTCTCCGGATTGGCGTAGTATTTGAGAAGTTTTGCGGAGAAACCTTTCAGGCTGGCCGAAGTCTGAATTGAATGTGTTCCGGCAGAAATATACGGATTCGCTGCCGGAGGTGCTCTTTCACCGCGAAGCACGGCAACAGGCCACTGCATGGTTTCACATGTATAGGCCCACTGCAGAGTTCGGCAATCCTGTACTTGAGCCTGCGTGAACGGACCATAACCGAATTCATCGTTGACACACGCATTCAGTTTTACGTCAAACTCCGAACCCGAAGGACAGCGACCGCTGCCGCGCAAAACTCCGGCAAAAAAAATGTCCCAGTTTTCCTCCGAGCACTCGTGAGCATCCTGACCGCGAAATTTTTCGCACTCCTGCTTCATTTTTTGAGGAAAGGGGCCCAAGGCATACTGATGAGTCATGCACAGTTGATGAACCGGATGCCAAAGAGCCCCGTCAGGACACCATGCCGTCATTTTCGGGGGCTCACCGGCAAAGACGGAAGTTCAAGGCACTGGTAGTTGTGAAGTTGTCCGCAGTGCCTGTCAATATTGGAAAACTTCGTTACAAAATCAAGCCGTACGTTACTTCTGCCGGATGATCCGTAGGGGTAACCGTAGTTGCCGTAGTATCCGGGGTAATTGATGCCGTAACCCGAAAACGGAAAATCAGTCGAAAGGCAATCGCTGTTTTCTTTTCCGTCACAATGGTGGGCGACGTCATAGGCATCACCGAAGTGTTTGCCGTAGTACCAAGTGGAGCCGACGCGGAACGATCCTTCCCAGCCGCGCAGGTTGCCGCACACTCTGTAGCCGTGGCAGAGGCGGCCCTGATCAAAAATAAAGAAATTCATTGTCGTGCCGGAAGGGGCGTGCTGCGCAGCTTCATGGCAATCAAGAAAAACTGTCATTTTTTTCGGGTTGGCGATGTCTCCGGTATCGTCTTTCATGACTATGACCAGATCCTGACACGCTGCGGGGGGAGTCACTCCGCCTGTCACCTGATCGGCCGAAGCGGAACTTTGCAGCGCACAAAGGGCAAAGAAAGAACCCGAAAGTAAACCGGCGGACTTGATCTTCTTCATCATCCTCTCTCCTTTTTTGTTCATCGTGAACGGCGGGACGATAAATTTGAGGTTTGTGCTTGTCGATGACTTCCTGTCCATTCTTCCTGAATTGGGAAATTCTTTAACTCAACAGAGTAGAGGGTGGCCGTAGAGCCGGTCACCGACAGTTTGTGATTTCAATTTTTCGTCTTTGAAAAAGGAGAAGACCCCAGAGCTCAATTGCTGAATTCTGAGGTCTTTTGTCACTGTACATCAGGCATGCCTGCGAGAATTAATTCTCTCACAGGAAGCCGGGGAGCCGGCCTTTGGATGGGTCAGTCTTGAGCCTGCCGGGGAGTGACATGCCGGGATCGGATGGTGGTGGTTTGGGTTTGCAGGCATCACGATCTGCAGGGCATGGAAGGCATTTTACTTTTCCCGCAATTGCGCTTCTGATTAAATCCGAGTCAGCTTCGGTTACCTTCCCATCAAGGTTTACGTCTGCAGCTGATATCTCTTTCGGAGTGAGCTTCGTTTTACCTGATGCGTGCCTTCTGATTTGGTTCGAGTCGTTCAGAGAAAGTGAGCCGTCACCATCCGCATCACCGCACTTAGGCCCCGCAAACGCCTGCATTGAAAACGCAACAGACATCAAAACAACAGACAA
>RFOM01000033.1 GCA_009926615.1 Pseudomonadota bacterium | reverse complement strand
CCCAAGGTATGAAAATCTTCAGGCAGCAATCCGAAGTGCCCGAGCGGATCTTTGTCGGCCACATCGAATCCGCATGAACAGACTATGAATTTAGGATCAACTTTTGTGAGCGCCTTCTCAAGACCCGTTCTGAATGAATTAAAAAATTCCTCGGGTCCGCAATGCGGTTCGAGCGGACAGTTGAGATTGAAGCCGATGCCGTCGTCGATTCCGATTTCGTGCTCGTAACCGGTAAAGTAGGGATATTCGATTGCCGGATTGCCGTGCGTGCTGAGGTAAAAGACATCCGCGTTGTCGTAAAATATCGACTGCGTGCCGTTGCCGTGATGGTAGTCAAAATCAATCAGCAGAACTTTGCCGTACTGCGAGAGATAATTTGCCGCGATGGCTGCGTTGTTCAGGTAGCAATAGCCGCCGAAGAGGGCTGCGGCGGCGTGGTGGCCGGGGGGCCTCGCGAGGGCATAACACGTTTCACCGGTTCTTTTGAGATGCTGCGCTGCTGCGTAGGCTCCCGATGCTGCCGCAATGGCCGCCTGCCACGTGTCGCTCATGATGGGAGTGCCCACATCAAAGCAATAATAACCGGCGGTAAAAACGGTGACGGGTTCATACACGGGCACGCGCCGGTCACAGGGAAACACATATGGCCAGATGACCTCGTCCTTGGAAAGCATCTGCGAACTTTCCAGAAAGCGGATATAGGCTTCGTCGTGGACACCGAGGACCGCCTCGATGGGGAGTGGTTCGGGGACAATAAATTCGAATCTGCCGTGGGCGCGCAGGTGTCTGCGAATCATGTCGATCCGTGCCCGTCTTTCGTGGTGACGGAATCTCTTTCCGGCAATGATCTCGTGCGAGAGCACGTGGGTTTTTTGAACCGGATCGAAGAAGACTTTCATTCATCATCCCGTGTTTGCACAACAACCATGCAAAATCTGATGCTTTTTGCGATGTTCACCATCCCCATTATTCAGATGCAGGACCCGCGGGTCCATCCTTGCGGGTCAAAAATCACTCGCTTCCGGCCGGCCACCGGCCAACGGCCTGCTCCGGCAGGGCCGCGGTCCCGTTCCTGCGCTGCCCTGCGCTTGCCAGATCCTTATCTTTCGATAATGCTCGTCCGAGCTTGCGTGCCCCGTTGGTAGGGAGCCGCGCGGCAGAATCCGGAGCACCTTATGACAAACCAACCCGTTGAGGGGGGAAGCTTTGAAAGCTTTCCCCACGAACGTATTTCACGTTTTTTGTCCCTTCTGACCGAAGGCGGACAAGCTTTTCTTTTTGACGGCGGAGTCGCGACGCAGCTTTACGAGAAGGGTGTGTTCATCAACCGCTCCTTCGATGAAGTGAATTTGTCCCAGCCCGACCTGATTGCCGGCATTCATCGTCAGTACATACAGGCCGGTGCGCAGGTGGTGACCACCAACACTTGGGGTGCCAACCGCATCAAATTGCGCAACTACGGTCTTGATTCCCAGCTCTTCGAAATCAATTTGCGCGGTGCGCAGATAGCCCGCGAGGTGGCCGGAGATGTTGTCTGGGTTGCAGGATGTCTTGGCCCGCTGGGCGTCCGAATTGAGCCTTGGGGACCGACATCGTTTGATGAGGCCAAAGAGTTCTTTTTCGAACAGGCCAAAGCACTGCAGCAGGGCGGCGTAGACCTTTTTGTTCTCGAGGGATTCGCCGACCTGAACGAAATTCATCAGGCCATCAGGGCTGTAAAATCACTTGGTGACTATCCGGTTGTCGCGATGATGGCGACCAACGACGACGGACAAACGTTGTACGGCACGGAGCCGGAGTGGTTCATCCGCAAGCTCGACGAATGGGGCGCTGATGTTGTCGGAGTGAACGGCGGCAACGGTCCTGCGCCGCTTTTGGAATTGGCCAAGCGCCTTAAAGCTGCGACTCAGCGGCCGTTGATTTTGAAGCCCAATGCCGGTTTGCCCCGTCAGGTCGACGGACGCCTGATTTATATGGCCAGTCCCGAATATATGGGTGAATTTGCGCGGCAGGCACTTCTTCAGGAAGTGCGGGTTTTGGGCGGATGCAGCGGCACCACGCCCCAACATATCCGCGCCATGTCGGGCGCAGTCCGGCAGGGAGCGGCTTTCCGCGGCGGCGAATTCTCAAGGCCGGTTTCTGTTTCCGAGGTGTCGTCGGCAAACGTTTCCCCAAGTCAGGCTCAACCGGCATCGCATTGGAGCCGTTCGATTGCGGAACGAAAATTTGTTGTGTCGGTTGAACTGTTGCCGCCCAAAGGATTGGACACCGAAAAACTGCTTGAGCGATCTGCGCAATGCAAAAAGGCGGGCGTTGACGCCATTAACATTCCCGACGGGCCGCGGGCCAGCGCACGTATGTCGGCTCTGGCTGCTGCCTGTCTGATTGAGCAAAAAGTCGGAATTGAAACGGTTCTTCATTATGCCTGCCGCGACAGGAACATTCTCGGTATTCAAAGTGATTTGATCGGTGCTGCCGGTCTTGGCCTTAAAAATATTTTGTGCGTCACCGGAGATCCTCCGAAACTCGGGCCCTACCCGACTGCGACAGCGGTTTTCGACGTCGATGCCATCGGGCTTGTGAATATGGCATCGCGTTTGAATTCCGGATTTGACCTTGGCGGAACGTCCATAGGACGTGCGACGGGATTTTCAATCGGTGTGGGTGCAAATCCGGTTGCGCCCGATCTGCAGAAAGAATTTGAGCGTTTCAGATACAAAGTTGAAGCGGGAGCGCAGTGGGCCATTACCCAGCCGGTTTTTGATTCCGAAAGTTTGTTCCGCTTTCTTGATTTCTCCTCACAGTTCAAGATTCCCGTTATTGCGGGAGTCTGGCCGCTCATGAGTCTGCGTAACGCGGAATTCATGGCCAACGAGGTCCCCGGCGTCTACGTGCCGCCCAAATTGCTGGAGCGTATGCGTGCGTGCAAAACAACCGAGGACCAGCGCAAGGAAGGTCTGCAGATTGCCCATGAGCTGATAACGGAAATCAAACGATCAGTTCAGGGTCTGCAGATTTCGGCACCGCTCGGGCAGGTTGAACTTGCTCTTGCCTTAATCTGAAGGGGAATCCGCATGAGCAAGCCGCGATCAAAAGTGTTTTTCGTACTTGAAGATTTGGAAGTTGAAGTTCCCCACGGAACGAAACTTTCCGAAGTTGTTGAGGCCTCCGGCGCAGACATTACCTTTGGATGCAAAAGCGGCACATGCGGGACATGCCGCGTGCGGGTGGTCGACGGCAACCGGAATTTGTCGGCTCCGACACCCGAAGAGCGTGATTTTCTGTCTTCGCTGGGTGCTGCGGATGACGAGCGGCTGGGTTGCCAGTTCTGTGTTTTGGGCGATGTCTCCATCGATTACATAGGAAGCTGAAAGACATGAAAAATTTGTCGTTGAGCGCAGCGCTGCAGGAGCGTGTACTTCTGCTTGACGGTGCAATGGGAACTCAGATTTTTGCAAACAGCCCGACGATTGAAGACTACGGCGGAATCGAGTTTGACGGATGCGTTGAGCTGCTCAACGAGCGCCGCCCCGAATGGATCAAGAAAATCCACGAGAATTATTTCCGCGCCGGCGCCGATGCCGTCGAAACAAATACATTCGGCTGCAACGAAATTGTTCTTGCGGAATTCGGCCTTGAGCACAGGGTTTTTGACCTCAACGTTCAGGCGGTCAAAATCGCGCGGGAAGTTGCCGAAAGTTTCGGTGAAAAGAAGTGGGTGATCGGCAGTGTCGGACCCGGAACAAAACTATTGACTCTGCTGCAGGTCGATTATCCGACCATGTACCGCAGTTACTACGAGCAAATGCGCGGACTGATTGCCGGAGGAGCCGATGCGGTTCTGATCGAAACTGCGCAGGATCTCGGACAGGTCAAGATTGCCGCACGCGCGGCCCGCAACGCGATGAAGGCGGCCGGCAAAAAAATTCCCGTCTGGGTGCAGATGACCATCGAAACCACGGGCACTATGCTTGTAGGTTCGGATGTTCAGGCAGCGCTTGCCTCAATTGAAATGCTGGGCGTTGACGTGATCGGGATGAACTGCGCAACGGGTCCCGACGAAATGCGTCCTCATCTGGCTTATCTCTGCGAGTCTGCGCCGATGGCGGTCAGCTGCCTGCCCAATGCAGGATTGCCCGAAAACCGGAACGGACAAACATATTATCCGCTCGGACCGGCGCAGTTTGCCGAACGCGTTCAGGGAATAAGCAAAGATTTCGGTCTCAATATTTTGGGCGGATGTTGCGGAACAACGCCTGAGCACATTCGCGCACTGGCAGATATTCGCGGCCGCCTCAATCCGCCAGTGCGTGCGGCACGCTACGAACGCTCGGTCAGCTCGCTCTACAATTCCGTATCATTGTCGCTTGAACCGCGTCCGCTGTATGTCGGCGAGCGCACCAACGCAAACGGTTCCAAAGCATTTCGTGATGCTCTGTCACGCGATGATTTTGAGACAATGGTTGAAATTGCCAAGGAACAGTCAAAAGAAGGCGCTCATATTCTTGACGTCTGCGTAGCCTATGTTTCACGCGACGAAAAACGCGACATGTGTGAGTTCCTTAAGCGTCTTGTCACTCAGGTGAACATTCCGCTGATGATTGACTCGACGGAAGTTCCCGTTATCGAAGCTGCGCTGCAGCATGCCCCCGGCAAGTGCATCGTCAATTCAATCAACTTCGAGGACGGTGAAGAAAAGCCCAGAAAGATTTTGGATCTCTGCCGCGAATACGGTGCTGCCGTGGTGGCGCTGACCATTGACGAAAAAGGCATGGCAAAAACCTGTGACGAAAAGATCCAGATTGCCGAACGGCTCTACCGGCTTGTCGTCGAAGAATACGGTTTTGCGCCTGAAGATCTGATTATCGATCCTCTGACTTTTACATTGGGCAGCGGCGAGGCCGAATGGAGAAATTCGGCTGTCGAGACACTCAATTCCATTTCAGTTTTGCGCGAACGTTATCCGCGTGTCAAAACCATACTCGGACTCAGCAATGTGAGTTTCGGGCTCAAACCGTGGCCGCGTCAGATTTTGAATTCGCTTATGCTTTATCATGCCGTCGAACGCGGTCTGACAATGGCAATTCTCAATGCTTCAAAGATTCTTCCGGTCGCCCGCATTTCGCCCGAACACCGCAAAATCTTCGAGGCTCTGCTTTTCAATCAGCGCACCGAAATTGCCGATCCGCTGAAGGAAATTCTTTCGGCATTTTCCGATCCCAATGCAAAGCAGATGCAGGCTGTCAACGATGACAATTCCCCTGTCGAGGAAAAACTCAAAAATGACATTATTGACGGCCGCAAAAATCAAATCGCCGCGCATGCACTCGAAGCACTCAAGACCTATCCGCCGCTGACGATTATCAACGACATTCTGCTCGACGGCATGAAGACGGTCGGCGAGAGGTTCGGATCCGGTCAGATGCAATTGCCTTTCGTGCTTGAAAGTGCCGAATCGATGAAGGCAGCCGTCAAGGTCCTTGAGCCTTTTATCGAGAAGAAGGACGGCTACAGGAAGGGCCGGATTATTTTGGCAACCGTCAAAGGCGACGTGCACGACATCGGCAAAAACCTTGTTGAAATTATTTTGTCCAACAACGGTTTTGAAGTTTTGAATCTGGGAATAAAACAGCCCATCGAGAGCATCGTCGAAACCTACCGCTCACAGGGTGCCGATGCCATCGGTCTTTCCGGACTGCTGGTCAAGTCGACCGTGATAATGAAGGAAAATCTTGAATACATGGCTGCTCACGGCTTTGATATTCCGGTGATTCTCGGCGGAGCGGCGCTCACCCGTGATTTTGTCGAGCGCGAATGTCAGGCCGTTTACAAGGGGCCGGTTTTTTATGCCGAAGATGCATTTTCGGGATTGCATCTCATGGAAAAAATCTGTTCCGGCGGAATTGCCGAACTGCTGGCTGCACGTCGTCAGGCGGCGGAAAAATCGGCCGGATCAGCCGAATCCAGAGATAAAATTGTCGTTGTCCGGCGCGGAGACAAGAAGGTTGATTTGGATGCGCAGGGACAAAGCGGCTGGGTGCGCAGGGGGCATACGGTTCCGCAGCCGCCTTTTTGGGGCGTGCGCAAGGCAGAGCACAGTCTGACTGAGGTCTTTGATTATCTTGATGACTTTGCCCTTCTGCGCAGTCGCTGGGGCTTTGCTCAGGGACAACTGACGGATGCGGAGTTTGAAAAGGTATTGAATGAAAAAGCGCGGCCGACGCTTGAGCGCCTCAAAGAAAGGGTGATTCGCGAAAAAGCTCTTCATCCCGCAGCACTTTATGGGTACTTTCCCGCATGCAGCCGCGGTTCCAACGAGATTGTCGTTTACGATCCGCACAGCATTCGCACCGGCGCGGGTGTAACTTCACGCGAAGTGATCGCTCGATTTGAATTTCCGCGGCAGGCCAACGGCAGACAATTGTGCATCGCCGATTTCATTGCCCACGAAGCAACGGGGATTGTCGATGTTCTGGGTGTGCAGCTTGTCACCATGGGACACGTTGCGAGTGAAAAGGCGCATGCGGCGTATTCCGACAACCAGTTCTCGGAATATTTTTTCATGCACGGGCTTTCGACCGAATTGACCGAAGCCTATGCCGAACTGATTCACGCACAGGTGCGAATGGATTTGGGAATTCACGGGCGTGATGCCGCCAGCCGCCGTGCCTTGTTCAGTCAGGGTTATCAGGGTTCACGGTACTCGTTCGGGTATCCTGCCTGTCCGGACATGGAGTTGAATGCCCCGCTGTTGAAGCTGTTGGGAGCCGAACAGATCGGGGTGACGCTCTCGGAGAGTTTCCAGATGGTGCCGGAGCAGACGACTTCTGCGTTGGTTGTTTATCATCCTCAGGCGCGTTATTTTTCGACCTGAGGAATTGCGGGACAAATATTCTGGGGAACTGTATTTTTGCCGTACAGTCTGTTGAGCGCGTTGGCTGCGGCTGCAGCTTCACAGTCTGAAAACTGCAAATAAATGTCCGGCCGCATTCCCTTTGCCGCCCATGCGAGTTCCTTTTTGCATCGCAGCTGAAGGACCGCGTGAACATCGGGGGCTTTGCAGATCTCGATCATATCTTCGAGCAGGGGTTCCGGAACAACTCTCGTTATCCGTGTTCCGCCCTCATTTTCCACCTGAACCCTGAATTGCAGTGAGGCGTTCAGTTGACCCGCGGTCTTACGCGCCTGTTCGTCTGTCAGCGAATTCATCTCGCGCGGGGAAGATAAGGACTGAGTCAATTCCGGTCGGGGTAAAATATAATAGGTGTTGTCTGATTTGGGGTAGACTTTCCAATACAGGCGGCCGCCGGATTCAGGCGCGGTTTGAGCCGCAGGTGCGGTGACGCAGGCCGTAAAAAGACAACCGGCCGAAATGAGCAAAAGACCGTTCAGATGCCTGCCGGTGAGAATGAGATTCTTCATTGTCCGCCCCTTAAAATTTTTGCCGCATGATGGCGGCTCGCATCAAATAAAAAGGCTCTGAGACTTGTCGCACCCTGCGGACGTTTTTGCAGAGCATCGTCCCAGTCAAAATCCAGAATAATCCGGTCGGGATTATTTGATATGACTTCTTTGAGAAACATATCCAGATTTGTGAAAAGCCGTGTTGCAAAAAGCGGATCGGGCTGGCCCTTTTGCGGCTTCGGCAAATCCAGAAGTCCGCGCAGAGTCTGCTTTTGAAAAGAATTAATACCGTCCCGCGGAGTTACCAGCACGACCGGCAGACCGCGGCATTGCGGCAGGCTGCGCAGCAACGGATAACTCGCCGTATCCAGCCAGCCGCCGTTGGCTGTCCACTGCTGTTGTGCCTCATGCCCGAGTTCGATTTTCTCTTCGTCAGAAAGCGGAATTGTCCGTCTTTCAAAAAGCAGAGGCTCGGCAATCGTCGCGCGCAGGATCTCGGCAAGCGAGGCGCTGTTTTTGGCAACCCAGATTTTTTCAGGTGCAATAACGCTGCGTGAATCGTCTGTGCCGCCAAAGGTCATCGCAGGCAGCCTGCCGCCGTTGGCCGCCCACTGACTGCGCAACTCTGCGTGTGTCAGCCGTCCCGCAAAATAGAACTGGCGCAAATTGTCCGCGGATGGACGTTTGCCCTGAAAGGCGGTGGTGTGGGTAATCAGGCCAGCCGGAATTTCCAGCGTCCTGCCGTGGTAGTTGGATTCAAGCCGGAGAACTTTTCGCAATGCGTCGGACGACGGAAGAAGCAGCGTCTTGTCTTCAGTCATTGGCAGTCCGGGGAAAAACGAGGATTTTCTCAGCAGCTCCCAGACGAAATTGCGCACCCTTGCCTGCTGTTGCCGATTCAATTTGTTCATCCAGCGAAGTGTGTTCCACGGATGAAGTTTTTGCGCGTCCGCAGAATCCGGATTGTCTGCCGAACGGGCGCCGAGCATCAGATAACCGCTCAGCCGCGTGCGGATTTCGTGTGCGTCTGCATGGTTCACATCATCTTCATGTGCAGGCAAGAGCGTCCGCATCAAAAACGCGGGACTGGTCCGCTGTGCGCCCGAGGCGATAAAAAACGCGTCCTGAACAAACGCAGTTCGGGCTTCGTCATCCGGCAGTCCGCTGAGCGTACTGAAGTCCTCATTTTTGAAAAAATCGGCAAACAGTAAGACCTGTGCAAGTGCATGATCGGCATGGGCGAGAGAGAATTCGGCGGGCCCCGCGACTCTGTCTCCCCGCAGTTGTCCGTCGAGATAGCTTACGAGTGATCGAATAAAAACATCCGGTCTGTCAAAACGCGGCAGAAAGATAAAAGTATCCAAGAGTGACTTTGAGGCTCTCAGGACAGCGGCCGACGTCCGGTCGTCGCTGCGCGCGGCATTGACCGAAGGATTTTCAAGCAACGACTGCACGAGTGCTGCAACATTTGCACCGGAAGATCCGCCCGCCGAGACCCGCGGCCGGAAACCGGCCTCGATCAGCGCGGCAGTCTGGCCGAGCAGGCTCGGAAATTTTGGCCCGTTTCCGCGGTAACTTACGCAGACGTCGAGCGCAAAGACCTGCGCCTGAGGCTGCCATCCAAGACAGCACAAGGCAGGCAACACACGAGTGAAAAGCTGAACCGAAAATGACTTCATAACTCTTATTTTTGTCATTTTTCGAAAAGAGTCCACCTTTCTGACGCCACAGGAAGTTTGCCGTCTTTCAGCCGCTTTATTTTTGAGCGACAACGGTGTGATGATTGTCGTCGCCGTTGCAGGGCCTCAGGGTCTGCAGACGGCGCTCAAGGGAGTGCAGCAATGTCGAATCAGGACAACACGGGTCGTCAGCTCAACGTTCAACAGCAGCCGGAAACTGAAAATCAGCAGATCCAAATCTGGGTTCAATCTCTGGAGTCTCTGATGGATGCTGTCGGCAAATCGTCCATCGACAGTGAACGCAAAAATGAGTTGCTCCTGCATATGGCTGCAATCAGAAACGAGCTCGCATCAGGGCAATGGCCCAACGTCGGCGATGCCGGTTCGATGCAAACATTGGTGCACGAGGCCGGTGAAATAGAGCAAGTCGCGCAGGACTGGCAGGCACTTTCGGTGCGCCTTGCGCAGTGGGTCAAAGCGATTTCGGATTCGCTCGGCGTAAAATAGTCTTTCCCTGCGTTTCACATCCCGTGGCTTGCAGTGAATGCCAGCAGGACCTTGTTTTCCCGCAGCGGTGACGGTTTTGGCTGGCCTTCGGCTTTGAGTGCCTCCCCCCAGCCGAACTGATAGATGGTTCCCAGTGAAAATTGAGATTCCGAGGACTGCAGTCCGAAAAACAGGCTTGAACCTGCAAAATTCAGGTGCTCGGGATTGAACCGCGAATTGACTTCCGACGGACGGGCATCGAGATTTGTAAAAAGCCCTTGCCGGACAAAAAAACGCGGAGTCAAAAAGTACTCAAGTCCCTGATGAACATTCACTATGTATTCGGTCGTCAGATCCGGCGAAATGATCCATTCGTTCCTTAAATCATGTCCGACACAGTCGAGCGTGAGCAGAAGCCGCGGAGAGGGGAATGCCGCAAGTCCGAGCCGGACACGGGTGCGGCCCATCGACAGGCCGGTTGAGTTTTTGGCCACCGAAGGTGCGAATTGATATTTTACCAGAGCAGGTTTCGAGTTGCTGGATTTTCTGTACAGAGTTTTGTTGGTGACAAGATCAATTTCAGCCTGAGCACTCTCGGGCTTTGCATCCGGCAAGGCCTCGAAATCCGAGGCCACGGGTCGCGACAAATCGTCGTAATGCCAGCTGCCGATTTCATCGAACTCATACTCGAATTTTTGTCCGAACTGCAGCTGCGAGTGTCCCGACAGGCCAATGCTGAACCACGGGACAGGCGCAAAAATCATCCCGCCTCCGATTTCGACGGAGGTTGCAGACGCAGACCATCTTGAGTTCAGCGCTCTGCTTTGGAAGAGCGATTTTGATACGTTGTTCGGATTTGTAATTTTTGACTGGCGGAGTGTTGTCTTTACAGTGGAGTCCTGAAACTGCTGAACGTCAAGAGCCAGCCGATGTCCCGACAAACTCAAACCCAGTGCAAGGTTCGGACTAAATTTTTTGCCCGCACCTGCGCTGAACAAAAGCTCGGAGAGTTGGGATTTTTCTGCTCTGTGCAGATACTCGAGACCCATGTCGGGCCTTTGGATAAAGTCATTCTGATTGCCCGACTGCTGGCTGAGATTTTGCAGGGCAAAGGCACCGTTCATCCCGTCGGAAAGTTTTTTAAGGTCAATTACCCCGCCTGTAAATGTCGGAATAATATCCGTACTTGTTTCAAAGAATGAGTCCTTGCCGGCGAAGAGTTCCTTGTATTCGCGGTTGGTCATCTGAAATGCATTGACTGCGGAAGACAACGTTGAAGACGGTGCATATGCAAGACCGGCAGGGTTGTAAAAAAGAGCTGAGGAGTCGTCGGCAACGCCTCCGAATGCTCCTCCCATTCCCATGGCTCTGTCACCCACCAGCACATCGGAAAAGTGGTAGGGACCGGCGTTTGCATTGAAAGAATTTGAGAATCCCGCGGCCAGCGCGCTCAGTATGAGCAGTTGATTTAGTCTTGAATTCATCATTTTGCAGACCACTCACGTTGTATTTCAGCGAACATCCCCGAACCCTGCAGACCGGCCGTGCTCCTGCCGTTCATGTTCTGAATGAAATCGGAAACCTTTTGAATCCGGATTTCGTACGGAGGGTGGGTTCCGGCTGAAGTTGTCCGGCCGGAGGAGTTTTTGGCCTTCATGGCATTGAGAAGTGTCACCAGCGAGTCAGACGAATAACCCGCTGCAGAACTCAGTTGTTGACCCAGCGTATCGGCCTCAAATTCAAACTCCTTTTCAAGACCGCGGCTCAGAAGTGTGTCCAGTGCTTCGGACGATGCCTGAAGCAGAGTCAGCCCTACACCCTTCGGTCCGAGGATCTGTGCCCATGCCGAAGACTCAGTGGCGAACTCAGGTTTTATGCGCTGCCTTGCCTGCTCATGCGGATCGGCAGTTCCGTTTTTTTCGGAAGCCGGCTTTTTCGACGAGATTTTCTTTTGCAGACTGGAGAGCAAATGGCGACGGCTGACGTGGACAATTTCATGTCCCAGCAGAGCGGCCAGCTGTGATTCATTCTGTGTGCTTTTCAACGCTCCGACAGTGATGAAAATGTATCCCCCCGGACATGCAAAGGCATTTATGCTTTTTGAATCGAGTACGGAAACGCGGTACGGCCTTTCTGCGGTAAGGCCGCGCTCTGCGATCACCTGAATGAGAGCCGAAAGATAATCGTGGACTTTTTTATTGTTGAATAATTCATTTGCACCAAGAACCTGAGCCGCCATTTTTCGGCCGAGGTCGATTTCGGCCTCGAGTTCTCCGGCATTGACGGGTTGTGCGGCAACCGGTGCAGGCAGTGCTTTTTTTGCGTCTGCATTTACCAGCGCAACGAACTGCTGTCTGAGACTGTTCAGCATTTCGGGACTCGGAAGTCTGTCTTCCATCTCATACACGGAACGCATATTGGCCGTTGCCGTGGCTTTTATGGCGGCATCCGGATCATCGTCGAGTCCGCGTATGCCCATAACGGTCGTGTTGATTCGTGCGCGTTTCTGCTCGTTTCCTTCTGCGCGCTTTTTGCCGAACAGGCTTTTAAAAACATCTTCGCCGGCGGAAGACTTGGTTTTTGGTGTCTCTGCCTCAGCACGGACCGAAATAACGGCGGCGGTCATTCCGCCCAGCAGACCCGCAATCATAAAGACGGGAGTCTTTTGTCTGCCTGTGAAAATTTTGAACATTGTCGGCATCCCCAAAGAAAGTCTGATCTGCCCGAGTTGTCTTTCGTTTCGGCAAAAAATGAGTTCACTGCGCTGCAATATTTTCATTGTCGGAAGATTCGGAGCGCGCACTTGGTCAACGCACACGCCGGCCGTATGGGCTCAGGTCTGTTGACGAATTTGTCTATTTTTGGAGATTTTATGGATAACGCTGCAGCCGAAATCAGACTTGAAGGGATACACGTCCTTGTCGTAGATGATGCCCCCGACAACCGGCTGCTTGTCTCCCGATTTTTGAAGATTGCGGGAGCAACCAGTGAGTCTGCATCCGACGGCCCGCAGGGCATAGATAAGGCCATTGCAGGTGATTTTGATGTTATCCTGATGGACATTCAGATGCCGGTCATGGACGGCTATGAAGTTGTCGAAAAACTGCGCTCGATGCAGTTTGACAGACCCATCATTGCATTGACGGCGCATGCCATGAAGAGTGAGAGAGACCGCTGTCTGCAGAGCGGTTTCGATGCATATCTGACCAAACCGATCGCGAGAAACGAATTGCTTGCGATGATCCGCAACGCGGTTGAGAAATTTGCCGGACGCAGATCAAATAACACTACTCAGAACGAAGACATTCAGCCGGATCCAGACGGGCAGCGCGCCCCGCGGGCAGAGCTCCAAAACCAAGACCGCATCCGACACTGACGAGCAATCCCAGTGTCAGTCCTGCCGGCGCAGTAATCCAGCGGAAGTCTTTGAGCATTGGAACAAACAGGCTCACACCCAACGAGAAAAGATTGTTGACCGCGAGTCCTGCTGCAATCGCTGCGCAACCTGCCCAAAAGCACAAAAGTACGGATTCGGTCAGCACATATGAACGGATGTGAAAAGGCCGTGCTCCCAAACTTTTCAACAGTCCAATCTCACGCGTTCGTTCGGCGACAGTCACAAGCATCATATTCATGATTCCAACCCCGCCGACGAACAGACAAAGTGCCCCGATAAATCCGACAATGGCCTGAATGATCCACAAAAACCCCCTGACCCGCTGGAGAATGTCGGCCGGGATGGAGCTGCCGAAGGTGAGCTTTCCGCCCGATTGAAGACTCAGAAATGAGGTGATTTCGGACGCCAGTTTACGCGAATCGACTCCCTCATCGGGCAGGACACTGAACCACGTGTAAAAGGTCGGTCCCATCCGCGCCAGCAGTGTGTTGTTTGGAACATAAATAATGTCATTGGCTTCGCGGTTTCCGAAAGATGTGTCGCGTTTGTCCAGCACACCGATGATGGTCAGCGCAACCAGCGTGTTGCAGTTGTCGACAGTCAGCCGCTCACCGACCGGAAAATCCGGATTGCGCCTGCGTTCGTCGTTTGCTCTGAACAATTGATTGACCGTATCTGATCCGAGGACAGCCACTGGGCTTCCGGCTGCAAATTCTGAGCCTGTGACCCAGCGTCCCGACGTCAGTGGGGTGTCCATTTCGAGAAATTCATCGGGATCGCTGACACCCGCCAGTCTTGAACGCAGCGAGCCGGAATTGCTTTTGATTTGACATGTACCGCTGCGCAGGAACGGGCGAATTTTTCCTTTTCCGGAAAACATCTGAGCGAGTCTCGGAAACTCGGTTCCGGCATGAAGACCTCGCCACGAAGCGCGCTGCCTGCCATGGAAGCCGGCGCGATCGGCATCATAGTAAATATAGGCCTTGCGGACCGAACTCGTGTAAAAAAGTTTGTTGAATGAATTTTCGACAATTTCACCCAGTCCGTCGATGACAATGAGACTCAGAATTCCGATGAACAATCCGAGTCCTGTGAGGAAGCTGCGGATCCGGTGAGCGGCAAGACTTCTCTTGGCAAGTTTAATACTCTGACGGAGCATGTGCAGGAGTGCCGCGGCAGAATCATTTGCCGCCGGTTTGGCCGAAGAAGTATTTGTTTTCGGCAACGCGTCGTATCGCGCAGCTTCCGGCATTTTCCTGTGGTCTTCTTTAATGCAGCCGTCAAAGATTGAAACGACACGGTGTGCCCGTCCGGCAACGTCGGGATCATGTGTGATGATAATCACCGTCGACCCTTCCTGATGCAGTTCTTCGAGCATCTGCATCACCTGCAGGGCGCTTGCAGAATCAAGCGCACCTGTAGGTTCGTCGGCGAGCAGAATTCTTGGCCGCAAAAGAACGGCACGGCAGATCGCAACCCGTTGCTTTTGGCCGCCCGATAATTCGTTCGGCAATCGGTCTTTGAGTTGATGAATTCCAAACCTTCGGAGAAGTTCTTCAGCCCGTTCTGCAAGCAAGCCTGAAACCGGCTCACTTTCCGCCGCGGAAACTGCACTGAATGCCGAGGGCAGCAGAATATTTTCGAGCACAGTCAGCCGGCTTACGAGCGAAAAATTTTGAAAGATAAAACCGATGTCGCGGTTGCGTGTGTCAGCCAGTTCATCTTCACTCAGATTTACGATAATTTTGCCGAAAACGCTCAGCGCTCCTGCTGACGGCCGTGCAAGGAGTCCGAGTATGTTGAGAAGCGTGGATTTTCCGGAGCCCGAAGGTCCGGTGACCGCGACAAATTCTCCATGCCGTATTTTCAGGTCAACGGAGTTCAGTGCAGCAAAGGTCACTCCCCCGCTGTTATATGCAAAGCTGACACGTTCAAGGTGAAATGCCAGTTCGGTCATTGCATGACCTGTGACTGCGCAGCTGAAGTTTCAAGGCCCCAGAGCTCGGCAAGACTAACGTCAACTGACAAGTTGAGTTCCTCAATTTCGATTGCGGCGAATGTAACCTTGTCGCGGTTGAGATCCTGCTCGCTGGCAATCAGCCTGTCGATTGAAAGTTCACCGGCCTCAAAAAGCCTGTGGTTTTTATCCCTGAGTTGAGATGAAACAGAGACCAGTGCTTCAAAATTTTTCTTGCGTGCGCGGATCTGCTGAAGCCGCAGCAGAGTGTCGGACAGTCCCAGAGCGTTCTCTTCGTTAACTTTGACGTATGATTTGTCGGCGGTGGATGCACGCAGCATGCTTTCCTCAACGAGTCCGAATGAGACCGCAGGGTTGAGTGTCACCTCGCCTGTCAGAGCAACTGACCACGAGCGCGACGAATCTGTCTGCGAATCAGAAGTCGTGCCGGCTTGTCCCGACTGCGATTGTCCCTTTGTCAAATTAAAGTCTTGACCGGCCTGCGCCGCAGCATCAAGGCGCGGGGAGAACCGGCCCGAAGACGCGTATTTTGTCTCATCTGCGGCAATGCTTTTTTCCAGTGCGGCAATCCTGACAGGAAGCAGCCTGAGCACGTAAGGTTGCAACTCTGCAGCGGATGACGGTGAAATTTTAATTTGTCGCAGTCCCTCAAAGTCTTTGAATTCCGCTCCGTCGAATTTTGCGGTTCCGTAGAGAGCCTTGTGCCGTGACATCATTTTATCGAGGTTTTGTCGGGATGAAATGCTGTCCTGTTCCGTGCGCAGCAGCTCCCGCTCGGAATCGAGCAGATCACGACGGCCCAAAAATCCGCTGGCTTCTTTGCGCTTGGCAAGCCTGTTCAAAGATGCCGCCCGTTCGGCGGCCGCAGAATGATAGGAGAGCAGTTTTTGCTGATGGAGGATTGCTGCCGTGTCTTTCAGCCACGCGCGTATGTGGCGGCGGAGAGCGTGAACATGACGGAGCTCGGCAAGCAGCATTTTTTTGCGGCTGACAGACAGCTTACCGGAATCGGTTCCGCCGTTGTAAATATTTTGCCGCAGCGAAACATTCAATTGCAGACGCGCCGCCGCATCCGGTGAATTTTTTTCATTCCCGTCCTGATAAAAAAGGGTCTTCCCGCGGTTGAGATTGACACCTCCCGAAACAGAAGGAAGAAATTTTTGTTCCTGCGTCCGGACTGCTGCTTTGGACTCATTGAACCGTCCTTCGTCCGCATCCGTTAACGCAAAGTGCGAGCGCACCGCATCGATTTGAGCCTGCAGATGAGACAGCTGCTGCGGCAACTGCTCTTCGATTGCCTCAGCTGAAACGGACAGCGGCGCAAGAGCCGGAATCAGCAAAAAAATTCTTTTCATGACTCACTCCTGTTTGAGCGCTTCAACGACATCGAGCGCTGCAGCCTTGCGCGCGGGCCATGTGCCGAACACGAGTCCGGCCCCGAGACTCACTGACAATGCGACTGATATGGCAACCGGATCAGGTGTAAAGCTGAGATTTTCGACCTGCGGCAAAAACATTCGGGCAACAAAAAATGCCGCCGTGCTCGCCGCAATGCCGACAGCCAGACCAAGGCAACCGCTGATAAGGCAAAGCCCCGTTGATTCCAAAAGAAACTGCCAGCGGATATGCCTTTCACGGGCACCCACTGCCTTGCGGATACCGATTTCCTGAACCCGCTCATGAACGTTGACGAGCATGATGTTCATAACGCCGATTCCGCCGATGAGCGTGCAAAGGCCGCCAATCACCAGAGTCAGTCCTGTCAGAATACCCATCATCAGGTTAAATTTTTCGAGTTCGTTTTCGGCTGCGAAATATCTGAACGGAAACTGATTCGCTGTCATGACCGAAAGTTTTCCAATCACATGTTTTGCGAATCCGGTGGGGCTGATCCCTGCCGACGGGACTGCGGTAAAGTGAGTTTTGTAGATCGACGATCCGCCGGCCAGAAGAGTCGTTGCCGGTAAATAAATGGTGCTGTTGACATCGCGGTCAAAGAGCGAGTCGACAGGTTTTACGACTCCGACCACCCGAAGAATTCCTTCGAACTCACAACCTCTTACGATGATGTTTTGGCCCGCAGGCGAGTGATTGCCACCCTCTTCGCCGGCGGCTTTTTCCGGAAAGAGTTTCAGTGCAGCATCACTTCCGAGCACAGCGATGCGATTCGGATTTCCGGATTCAAATTCGTGCGGCAGAGGCAGGCGTCCCGTTGCAATTCTGAGATCATTTTCCCGAACCTCCTGCAAAGAGTTCAAGCCTGTCAGGCTTCCCTGAATATTTGCGGAAGGCGAAAGAATTTTGCACCCCCCTGTTTCGACGTTCGGGTCGAGCCGGCCCAAGGGTTTGAGTTGCGCATTGAGTTTGGGGAGATCAGTAATGACGTTGAGGCCCCGCCAGCGCGGCGCACCGGTTCGTTCGGCCAGTCGGCCGTCAAAACTGACAAACGCTTTGCGCGATCCCTGAGTTGCAAAGAAGTCCTCAAAAATCTGTGAAACCCTGCCCGTCAGTGTCAGCATGATGAACACGCTGGACACTCCCAGCAAAAGGCCCGTCATTGTCAGAGCAGTGCGCAGTCGTTGAGTTTGAAGTGCCTGCCACGTCGGAACAAACATATGTCTCAGGACGCGTGCAACGTGTTCCGCGCGGGCGGTCGTCGGTGCTCCTGCTGTGCCGTTTTGGATTGGCAACTGCGGCACATGATCATAATCAGCACCTTTTGACTGAATTGAATCCGAAATGATTTGACCGTCGGCAATTCGGACAATCCTGTGTGCTCTGCGGGCGACTTCAGGATCATGGGTGATGACGACAATCGTGCGGCCGCCCGCGTGCAGTTCTGCCAGCGTGTTGAGAACCTCCTTCGCAGTCTGACTGTCGAGTGCACCGGTAGGTTCGTCGCACAGCAGGACTTCGGGGTTCATGATGAGCGCCCTGCAGAGGGCAACCCGCTGCCGTTGTCCTCCCGAAAGATTCGCCGGTTTCTTATATTCCTGTCCTGTCAGGCCGAAGCGCCCGATCATTTCGAAGGCGCGCTTTTCGCCGATCCTGTGTACTTCCTGAGCGGCCTGATATTCTGAGGGCAGGAGAATGTTTTCAAGGACCGTGAGTTGCGGCAGCAAAAAAAATTGCTGAAAGAGAAAGCCGATGAAACTGTTCCTGAGAACTGCTTTGCCGTCTGCAGAATAATTTTCAGCCGGTTGTCCTTTAACCAGCAGCTCTCCGCCTGTCGGGTCGGCCATGATTCCCAGCAGGTGCATCAGCGTTGATTTGCCCGAGCCGCTCGGGCCGATGACTGCAATAAATTCACCTTTGCGGACCGTAAGATTAATATTTTTAAGTGCGGCAAATGGCGGTGTGTTGACAGCCGTGTAGGTGTAACTGACATTTTTGAGCTGAAACAGGATGTCCGTTTCCGCCTTCGTCATTGATTTTTTTACTCCCGCGATCGGCTTGGAGAAGAACTTCCCGCGGCATAATTTCCCAACGTCCCGTCGGCGAGTTTCTTCAGGTCAAGTTTGGAAAAATCAATTTCGAGCACGCGGTCGCCGGCGTTCAGCTCATTGCCCGACAGTTCGACCCAGAGGTCGGTAGAAACACCGGTTTTGACGCTCAGGTAACGCGGAGGCGCCGAGGGTGATTCGCGCGGGAGTTCGACAACCGAATGTCCCGACAGGCTGGCCACTGCGTTGGCCGGCAGGGCAAGAACATCTTTTCGTTCAGCGACAATAAGTTCGATTGTTGCATTCATTTGCGCGCGAACGTCGGCATCGGGTGAGTCAATCAGCAAGTCGGTGACAAAATAGGTGTACCCTCCGGACTTGTCTTCAACACCCTGCTGACTGATTCGGCTGACAGATCCGCGGTATGGTTTTTTGGGGAAAGCATCCAGTTTTATCTGAACGGGTTGTCCGGTTTTGACAACCGCCAAATCGGACTCAAGGATCTTCGAACGCACCATCATCTTTTCGGTGTCCGAGAGAATTAAAACTTCGCGCCCTGTGGCT
Source organism: Pseudomonadota bacterium (assembly GCA_009926615.1). Lineage (GTDB taxonomy): Bacteria > Bdellovibrionota_B > Oligoflexia > Silvanigrellales > Silvanigrellaceae > RFOM01. The sequence goes on along the minus strand of RFOM01000033.1, from coordinate 18,684 downwards.
TCTGCGCTTTCGGTTGTAGCCATGACGCTTTCACCGACGGCCTTGTTCAGAAATGTCACAACACCCTGCCTCGGTGCTTTTATAAAGACAACCGACGTTCGTGCCGCTTGTTTGCGCTTGGCCGCGCTGCTGCGTGCGTTGGAAATTCCGAGGGCAGATTCAAGCAGGTCGAGCTGCTGTCTGGCAGTATCAAAAGCGAGTTTGGCGCGCTGGTAGTCGTTCTCGGCCTTTTCGTTTTCGGCCTGTGAAAAAAGATCAAGAACATTTTTTCTGCGCTCGACGTTTTCCTCTGCAGCTGCAAGTTCAAGCCGCGTGCGCTGAACCTCGCTCTGCCGCGCTTCGAGTTCTTTCTGGCCTCCGGTGTCCTGCAGGACTGCAAAAAGGGTTTGTCCCTCTTTGACCCGCTCACCTTCCTGAACCTGAATTTGCCTGAGTTGTCCCGAAACGGGGGAATACACGGCAATTGAACTGGAGGGCAGAACTTTGCCGGTCAGCAGCAAATCACGTCGCACATCCCTTTTGACAACCTGCACCGTGCGGGATTTTTGATCCCGTTCAAATTTTGCCTGACGGTTATATCGGGACCAAAAATATCCCGATGCTGCAACAAGAAGAACAAGTGCAGGAATCAGCACTGCCGAACGCCGGAAAACGGTCTTTTGACTTTTCATTTTAACCTGCTGCCGCAAAAAAGAGATAAGGCCTCTGGGTTGCGGGACAATATCACGCTTTCAGTGTGTCCATAAGAGTTGACCGGCTGCCCGCCGGACGTGCGCCAAATCGGGCGGCTTACGGATATTCAGCCTGTCCCAATAACGAGTCACCAGCCGCGATTGTTCAAAACACAGTGCGTAGCAGTCTTGCCAAGCAACATGCGTCCACGCGCCGGTGTCCGCAATACCCGATGCACCGTGTCCCGCATATTTGATCCAGCAGTCGGGCAAAGAGTCCTGATCTTTTTGAAAGATCAGAACACGCGGAACGGCAGAACTGCCGATCACTTTCCGGCAGGCTGTTCTGTTGGTGAGAAGAACATGAAACTGACCGTCGTCGGCCATCCATAAAGATGTTCCGGTGTAGCCCAGATGTCCAAAAACAGACCGATTGCGCGGAGCGGGCCACTGGTTCAATCCTGCAGTGGACAGTTCGTCCGCCGGAGTATCCAGTCCCCAGCTGAACCGGCGGCTGCGGATGCCGGACGGAACGGAATGCGCTTCGAGTTCAGCCTGCGAGCGGATGAAAAATTCAACGGTTTTTGCAACGTCCGAAACGCTTCCGAACAGCCCTGCATGAGAGGATACAATCGGCGAAATTTGAGCTGACGACCGGAATGAAGTTGCAAGGATGTTGGCATTGGTGTCGTGCACGGCACCGAACTCGCCCGCGTGATTGATGAGTTTGCGGTTTTCGAAAATATGCGCGACCACCTGAGAGTGGACGTATGGAAAATACGGGATCGCTTTGCTGCTTTTTTCAGGGTCGCCCGAAGCATGCCAAAAGCGGGTTTTCCAGCGGTCATTGAGATCACCGATAATTCCGTCCCAGCCGGTATATTTCTGCATCGACAGATTTTCTATGACACGCGCCAGCAGATAGTAGTTCAGGTCGGAATATGTTGTTGCCGGTTCATCGCCGGATTTTTGGAGCGGAAGATTCAAAATAAACGCGGTCAAATCTCTTCTCGCCTGCAGTGCGGTTTCGCCCGTCCCGTCCGACTGAATGTCACCCGAACGGCTCAGCGTCCGGCCCGCCTGTCCTGCTTTGCTTTGGCCGGTTTCCCAGAGTGCCTTGCCAAACCACGTCCACGCTTTGAGCCCGCTTGTGTGATTGAGCAGATGAGCCAGAGTCAAATGACGATGTGTGCGACACCACGACTGCAGCAGCTCGCCTTCCGCGTTGCGGGGTTCGATAAGGCTTGCCAAAGGACTGCGGAACCAGAGTTCGGGATCGCTGCCAAGCTGCATGCGGAGCCACGCGTTGGCAAGCAGCGGCTTTGTCAGACTGGCGAGGTCAAAAGCCGGAAACCATGTTTGAAGCGAGGTCTGATGCGGATGGAGTTCGGGGTTCTGGTCCGCCAGCCATTCGGGCGGCTCGGCCTCGTCTGCATAAAAAGCTGTCAGTGCGCCGCCGGCATGGGCACAGGACCATGCCGTAAAAATGCCCTGAGCGACCTGTTTTTCGAGGCTTTCAATCAAAGACATGTATGGTAGACCAAGGTCCATGGCAGGGCATCTCCGCGGGGGTGCGGACTGGAAAGATTTCGTCCGCCGTCTCACAATAGTCAGCGTTGCGGGAAAGTCCAAGACAGAGCGAAGGAGACCGCCTTTGAACGACAATAAAATACCGGTTGCCGATTTGAGCCGTGAATGGACGGCATCTCAGCTTGTCACTCAATTCGGGGTTTCTCCGCGGCGGATTGAACGGGACATTGATGCGTGGCTCGAAGAAGATGCCGGCGGAGGTGACGTCAGCCAGTGGACGCAGTCTGCAGACAGTCCGCGGATGCGCATGGAAATTATTGCCAAACAAGATTTTTACGTCTGCGGTTTGGCCCTGATGGCTGCGGTCTTTCAGCGTGTGCACGGTGACATTCCGTTGAGACTTTCATCTGCCTTTCGGGACGGTGAGTCCGTGCGCAAAAGTCAGGCGGTTTTGTCCGGTGAGGGCGATGCCCGCTGTCTTTTGCTCGGCGAGCGGGTTGCCCTGAATCTTGCGTCGCGCCTAAGCGGAATCACGACAAAGTCAAAGAAAATGCGGGAACTTGTCGAGTCTGCAGCGGCTCAGGTGCAGGCTGTTCCGCCTGATCTTCTCGAAACGAGAAAAACCACGCCCGGCCTCAGACTTTACGAAAAGTTTGCAACCCGCACCGCAGGTGTCCGAAATCACCGTCACGCCCTCGATACAGGACTTATGCTGAAGGAAAATCACCTGCGCAGCTTCGGCGGTATAACAGCAGCCTTGCAGGCTGCACGTGCAAACGCGCCGGCACTGACCAAAATTGAAATTGAAGTGACACAGCTCGATGAATTCCGCGAGGCTCTCGCCGGCGGCGCAGATGTGATCATGCTGGATAATTTTTCACTTGACGAGGTGCGCACTGCGGTCGCGGAGCGTGCCCGCTGCGGACGCCGCGTGTCGCTTGAAGTCAGCGGAAATCTGACCGAAGAAAATATTGCGGCTGTTGCAAAACTCGGGGTCGATTCGCTGAGCTCCGGAGCGCTCGTCCATCAGGCAACGTGGGTCGATATGAGTTTGCAGCTCTATCCGCTCAAATGAGGTTTTGATGAAGACTTATTTTGTCCGGCAGACAACCTCGACGATGGACCTTGCCCGTCAGCTGATCGCTGAAAAAGGACTTGGCGAAATTTTTGCCGTGACCTGTCAGACGCAAACGGCCGGTCGCGGCCGCGGCGGCAGCCGGTGGTCTCAGGCTGCCGGAACACACACCGGTGATTCCGGCAGTTCGGGTGACACTGCCGCAGACGAAAGTTCCGGTCTTTCGGAATCAGTCCGCAAGCATAAATTTTTGGGCCCGTGCACCTTTGTCATTCCTGCGCAGAGTCTCGCAATTCCGCTCAACTGGCTCAGTCTTGCCGTGGGCTGCGCGATTGTAGACGCGCTGTGGCGTGCTCGTTCGCGGATTGCCAACAGAATGGAATTTTCCAAATTGCTTGCCGCCGATCCGGTTGCGGATGCCAAGCTCAAATGGCCGAATGATGTCTGGGCGTGGCCCTCAGGCGACGCGCGTTCGTCAGCGGCTGCACCCCGAAAGCTTGCGGGCATTTTGTGCGAGACTTCGTTCCGTGCCGACCAGCTTCAGTTTGTGTGCATCGGATTGGGAATGAATCTTTTCGAATCGCCCTCCGACGTTTCGCACGCAGGCAGTATCGCCGCGACTTGGGGTCTGAAATTGACCGAACTCACTCCGGCAATGAGACAAACGTTAAGTGAGATTGTTTCTGCCGAGATCGAACGCGAACTGTTGGATTATCTTCTTACCGAACGCTCCGCAGGGCAGCTGTTGAATCTGACTTTGGAGCGATCGCTGCCTCTTGGAACGATGCTTTCAGTCAACAAAGGTGAGCAGACCGGCGAATTTGCCGGATTGTCGCCTGAAGGCGGACTGCTCCTCAAGGGCACTTCCGAGCCGATCATCGCCGCGGATGTGACTTTTCCTTCGCCTTCCGCGCGCATCTGTCTCGACTTCGGCAATTCGAAGGTTCACTGGCAAAGTGAGAACGGAGACAGTGTTTTTTCAGGGCAGTATGACTGGTCCGGTTTGGACCGCAAAACCCTCGCCGACCTGCGGCTGTTTTCCAGAACAGACTTTGCAAAGGAACTGACCAAGAGTGTTTCGGGCGCGGCAAAAATCGAGGTTGTCTGGGCTGCGGTTGCGAGCGCCTCGCATTCGGCAAAAATAATCGAAAATTTGGAGTCTTTGTTTGTTTCCTCACATGCATCGGGTCGCGAGGTTCTGCTCTCCCCCGTCAGCGGTGATGAAATATTAAGGGCTGCGGGGCTTGAGGGTGAATATGCCGCTGCGCAGATGGGCGTTGACCGCGCTCTGCAGGCGTGGGTGGCTGCGCGTGAAGCTCAGCATTTGTGCAGGCCTGTCGCCGTTATTTCGGTCGGGACTGCGCTGACCGGTGTTGTTGTTACGGCAGGGCAAAAAATTATTGAGAGTTTCATTCTGCCGGGACCTTCAATGAGTCTGCAAAGTCTTCATGAAAAGACCGCGCGTTTGCCGCGCGTGTCGCTGCCGGATTCTCTGCCCCGTCTGGACGAAAGTTCTCCTTTCTCGACACCGCTGTCGATGATCCGCGGCTTGGCACTTCAATTTTACGGCATTGCCGGATTGCTGATTGAACAGCACGGTGTTGAAAAGATTATTTTGACCGGCGGCGGTGCCCGCGCATGCACTGAGAATTTGAGACCGGAGATTAAAAAAATTGTAACGGTCGATGATTCTCTCGTCCTTAATGCGATGTCACGCATTGCCGCTCTCAGCAAAAATTCCAGATTCAACATGATGCAGGCCGATGAGGGGAGTCCGGACGGACTGCCGGAGAAGGTTTTGCAAAGCATGTTGCGCGCGCGCATTTCACGCCGGCGGGCTCAGCGGGTCACACTCGACAGAGCGCACTTCCGCCGCCTCGGCGGCCGGCTCGAACATGCCGGCGTCGGCTTGAGGCTTGATCGCCATTTGGGCGAGAAATTCAAATTTCACACCCGTGATATCTGGCAGCAAAGAGTTGAGATTGGTGAAATTCTTGTTGAGCAGAATTCACCCAAAAATCACACTTCGGATACGCCTCCCGTCAACCTGATTTCTGTCAAGCCGACCTACGTGATCAAACACGGCGATCAAATTTGGCTTTTTCATCCGCCCGAATATGAGCCGGACATGATGACCGACATTGAAGTTGTCTATGACGACGGTGATGCTGCGGTGTTCTGCAAGCCGGGAAATCTGGTGGTGCACGCAGCGGGACTTTACGGAAAAAATACCTTCATCGAAATTGCAAAGAAAATGGGATACGCCGATGCGGCGCCGGTTCACCGGATCGATCGGGAGACTTCAGGAATTTTGGTGTGCGCCCGAAGCACGCCTCTTCGCCGCGAATTGTCATTGAGCTTTCGCGATTCGTCGGTCAAAAAAATGTACCTTGCCGTCACCAAAGGCACACGGACATTGCCGTCCGAATTTCGTGTCGATCTTCCTATCGGGCCCGCAGTCAATTCCCGCATCCGGCTAAAGCTTTGGCACAACCCCGCGGAAGGCCTCGATGCACTGACTCATTGTGTGCGGCTGGCGGAGTGGGAGGACTATTCGCTGTTTGCCTGCATGCCGCAAACCGGCAGGACAAATCAGATCCGCGTTCATCTCGCTGCGCTCGGACATTGGATTGTGGGCGACAAGATGTATCATCCCGATGAAGACGCGTTCCTGCAATTTTACGAAGAGGGATACATACCTTCGGTTGCCGAAAAAGTTCTGCTTCCGCGTCATTGGTTGCACAACACGGCAATCCGGTTTTACTCGAAACCGGACAGCGGCCTTGGTCGTGCACCGGTCATTGCGCCGTTGCCTGAAGATCTTATGATTCATCCGCCGACGCTCGAACTTTTGCGGCGTGCCGGTTTTTCGGCCGGTTTCGATGCGCAAAAAAAAGAATTTGCCGAGCTTTTTGAGCGCATCCTGAAAATCGACTTCAGCGTGTCTCCGTGTGTCGGTCCGCAGGACGGCGGTCATGATTAGTTATGCTTTTTTTACGGATATTCACGGTAATTTTAACGCTCTTGAGGCCGTACTCAACGACATTCGGGAATTCGGAAAAAGGTACGCCGTCAGCGAACTGAGACTCGTTTGTCTAGGCGACAGTTTCGACGGCGGTCCGGATCCGGTTGCTGTTTTTGAGGCGCTCGAAAAGCTTGAATGCCCGCAATTGCGCGGCAATCATGAGGATTATTTATTCGAGTGCAGGAAGAACCCTGCCGCGGAACGGTTTCTCAGACCTCTCTGGAAATTTGTACCTTGGACGGTGTCAAAGCTCGGTTCGCGACTTGAGCGGATCGAGAACGATGCACGGGAAAAATGGACTGCTCAGGACGTTCCGCTTTCCGCCGTGCATGCTGCGGTCGGCAACAACCGGCGTGTGCCGGATTTTTTTGTTCAGCAGTCTCAATTGTCCGCATCGTTTAAAGAAACGTACGAAGAGGATACGGCCGGCGGAGGGCGAATCGTTTTTAACGGCCACAGTCACTACCTTGGCCGTCATTGCGAGCCGTCGGGAAAAGCAATCTGGTTCAACTGCGGCAGTGTCGGTTATCCGTTTGTCGAAAAGCTCCCCGAAGCTCCGGATGCTCCGCTTGCGACATGGGTTCTTGCCGAATCGCCGGACGGCAGCCGTTTCAGAATGACAAACAGAAGAATTCCATATTCTTCGGACGGGCTTTTGCGCCGTTATGCGGAATCGGGTGCGCTCGATGAGTGCGCGCCGTTCTCATACGCAATTGCTGCACAGAGCCTTTTTAATCAGGATGTTGTTTATCCGTTTTTTCAGAGTGTGAAGAACAGAAATTTGTCTCCTCAGGAAATGTCGATCTGTCTTATGGCCGAACTGCGCAGGCAGGACGTCTTCGGACGCATCAACCGGTTGCTTCGGCGGGCGGGTTTGAAAGAGGTTCAAAAAGAGTAATGCGGATTATTTTTACTTTTGTTTTTCTGTTCCTTTATCTGTTCGGATATTCCGGCACGGCATGGTCAGGTGATGTTGCGGGCAATCTGACGGGCGCGGAAGACACGGGTGAGACTTTTGTTGTCGGAAAAATTGAGTTTGAAGGCTTGAAAAGGACTCGAGAAGATTTTATCCGCGGCGAACTCCGGATTGCCGAAGGCCGGACGATCACCGGTGAGGACCTTGAGGAAGGTTTGCAGCGCCTGCGCAACACAAACTTTTTTGTGACGGTTGAAGTCGAGATGACTCCTGCCGGCCAAGGCCGGACGGACCTGAAGATTATCTTTCGCGAGAAGTGGACTCTGACGCCCGTGCTGCGCGGAGGAAGCGGAGGCGGAGTTGAGTTCATCGTCGTCGGTCTCTACGACATCAATCTTTTGGGACGGGGCATTGAAGCCGGACTTCAGTATGAACAATTTGCAGAAGCCGGCGGAGTCAATATCTGGTGGCGTCAGCCGCACTTTTTAAGACACATTTGGCGGACTGCCGCCGAGTTGCAAACCGGCAGACGGAATCTGTTTTACTTTAACAAAGAGAAGAATAAGTACGTGACCCCGTTGTCGCGTTCCACCCGTCTTCTGCTGAGTGCGCAACGTCAGCTGCCTTGGTTCGATTTGGGTGTTTCGTTTGAGCCGCTTGAGCGCCGTCTTGAGAAACGTCTGACCGATCCTCTTTTAAGTTATTCGGATTTCGGCCGGAGTCACGAAGAGGGAGTGAACGCAAAAGTTTACCTGATCTTCAACGGAGTGGATCTTCACGATTATCTCTGGGAAGGACATCGGGTCGAATTGTCGGCTTCAAATTTGTTTTCCGCTGATTCACAGGTGCAGCCTTATATACAGGCGATTTCGCTGCGCGGCACGCATTTTTGGAGAGTGGCCGAGGGTCACAATGCCGGCCTGCGCGCCCACGTACAATGGACCAACGGGCAAAGCCTGTTGTCGTTGCTTCGCTTGGGAAGTCTGGATGCGGTCCGCGGTCTTGATGACGGAGAACGGATTGGAGCAGTGACGTGGCACGTGAATGCCGAGAGTCGCTGGCTGGCGTACCTGAGCGAGAATATTGTTTTGCAGACGGTGATTTTTTCTGATGCAGGCAATGCCGGAAAATCATTAAAAGAATGGCCTGTGCCGGTCGCCGCAAGTGCAGGTGCGGGGCTGCGATTGGGTTTTCGGCCAGTTGCCAGACTGCGTTTGAGAGCAGATTATGCGCGCGCGCTGTCGGGGCTGAGGAACCCTCAGAGCTGGGTGCTGGGAATGCAGCATTATTTTTAGTTCAAATTTGCAGGGCGGATGAAGATCATATCCGCACGCACGGAGATGATTGAAGATGCAGAATAATACGAAGAACAGAGCCCCTCAGGGAATTGAAACCGTTTGCGTGCATGCAGGCGTTGAGCCCGAGCCCGTGACCGGTGCGATCATGACCCCGATTTTTCAAACCTCGACTTATGTGCAGTCTGCCCCCGGAGAGCACAAGGGTTACGATTATTCGCGCGGCGGCAATCCGACCCGTACGTCTTTGGAAATTGCCTTGGCTGCACTTGAACGCGCAAAGCACGGTATTTCATTTGCATCCGGTCTTGCCGCGGTGCATGCGGTAGCGCAGCTTCTCAATCCGGGCGATCATGTTCTGGTCTGTGATGATGTTTACGGCGGCACCGGCAGACTGTTCCGCCGCCTCTTTGCAAAATACGGCATCGATTTTGAATTCGCCGACATGCGCAATGCCTCGGATCTCAAATCACTGATGAGGCCCAAGACCAAACTTGTCTGGATTGAAACGCCGACCAATCCTCTGCTCAGAATCGTCGATATTTCTGCCGTTGCGCAAATCGCCAAGTCCGCCGGAGCGCTGACTGTCGTGGACAATACTTTTGCATCACCCGTCTTTCAGCAACCGCTGGCCTTGGGTGCCGACATTGTTCTGCACAGCACGACCAAATACATCGGCGGCCATTCTGATTTGGTGGGCGGTGCGCTGATGCTCAACGATGATTCGCTCGCCGAGCAATTGCGCTTCATTCAATTTGCGGGCGGAGCGGTCAACGCGCCGCAGGAATGCTTCATCCTTTTGCGCAGCATCAAAACTCTCGCATTGCGGATGCAGAGACATCACGAAAATGCCTGTGCCGTGGCCGAAGCCCTCAGCCGCATGTCGTCATTTTCGGAAGTGATTTTTCCGGGACTTGAGTCCCATCCGCAGGCTGCACTGGCACGCGCGCAGATGAGCGGCTATGCGGGCATGGTCAGTGTCAGAATGAATGGCTCTTTTGAGGATGTGAAAAAGTTCCTCAGCCGTCTGCAGGTTTTCAGCTTGGCCGAAAGCCTTGGCGGGGTTGAATCGCTCGTGAACCATCCGGAAACGATGACCCATGCAAGTGTGCCGCCGGACCACCGCAAAAAAATTGGGATTGATTCAAATCTTCTGCGATTCTCGGTGGGTATCGAGACAGCTCAGGACTTGATCGACGACCTCAAGGCAGCTGCGGGCTGATGTCAAGAATTTAGCCCTGCAGGCCGCGGCGCAAGAATGATGCCTGATTTGCCGATACCTCAAACAGGAGGTGCGGGCATGGCTGATGAAAGCAAGATCAAATCCGGACCAAATCACGAACCGAAAAAGAGGCGCGCATTCCGGTCGCACGACGACCTTGAATTACTTCAAATTATTCTTGATGAAAATCCGGCATTGCGGCAGCGTATTCTGAAGACGATTGAAAAACAGTTGGGCAAGCAACGTCTGGCCGCAAGCAAACCTCCGCCAAAGAAGAGCGCATGATCGGCTGACAGCCCATGCGGACAATCGGGGGTTTGAGGGCCTCGGTTGTTTGCATGGAGCATCGACAGTGTCCAGTTTCCCCTTATCTTCGCTTCTTTCCCCCGTTCGTTTCAATTTGTCCGCACTGCGTGAAGAAATGGTCGGCAAAAATATTGTCGTGCATTCGGATGATGCCGCCGGGCAAAAGATTTTTGAGAGTCTGACAGACAAACATGTGATTGTCGGAGTTCCCGACGATCGCGGAGTGGCTTTAAATTTCGGCCATACCGGAGCGGCATCGGGGCCCGACGCATTCCGGCAGGCGTTTTTCCGGCTCTATGATGTCCGCATGCCGGACGATTCATGGTGCGGCAGCCGCTGGGTTGACGCGGGCGATATTGTTTTACGTGACGGGATTGCTGAAACACACGCGGTGCTTGCAGAAGTTGTCCATAAAATTTTATCTGCCGGCGCAGCGAGGGTGTACGTCATCGGCGGCGGCCATGATTTCAGCTTCGGTTCGTACGCCGGACATGTGAAGAGCTGTCAGGGCATCGTTCCAATTTTGAATTTTGATGCTCATTTTGATTTGAGGCCGGTGACCGAAGGTGTGATCAACAGCGGCACGCCGTTTCGTCGGGTCATTGAGAATCTCGGGCAGCGGATTGCCGACGGCCGTGCCCTGTTCGAAATCGGAATTCAAAGAGAGCGCAATCCGCAAAGTCTTTGGGATTACGCGATGAGCAAGGGCGTATCGGTTGCAGAGTACACAGCCGGTCGCGAGGCATGGAGATTCTGGAATACCCACGTCGACGCCAAACGCCCACTCGCGGAGCAAATTTCAGAATGGCTGACACTTCAGTCGCGTGCGAGCGGTTTTTCAGGACACCTTCATCTCTCAATTGATCTCGATGTCTTTAATGTTGCCGCAGCAATGGGCACAAGTGCTTCGACTTCTTTTGGTTTGCCTGTTGAAACTCTGTGGCCATGCATGGAAGATGTGTTGTCCCGCAAAATATGTCGCGTCGTGGATGTCGCCGAACTTTGTCCGGCGCGAGACGTACAGGCGCAAACGGCACGTTTGGCGGCAGCACTGGTGTTTCGGGGAGCCCTCTGTCCGGAGTCTTCCGTGCGTTAACTTGTTCCAGTTCCGTTTATGGGTTAAGGCCAGTGCCGCACCCAATTTTTGACCTTTTTGGAGGCGTTGACCATGACAGCGTCAATCAACCCTTACCTTCCCATTTTGGTTGCTTTTGCTCTGGGATTACTGATCGCAGGCGGTGCAACTTTCGCGTCATTTCTGCTGGGGCCCAAAAAGCCCAATGCGGCCAAACTCGACGTGTACGAGTGCGGTGTAACGCCTGTCGGAACAGCGCGGCAGCGGTTGTCAGTGAAGTTTTATCTCACGGCAATCCTGTTCATTCTTTTCGATATTGAAACCATCTTCCTTTACCTTTGGGCCGTTCTGTTCGGCGAGCTCAAGTGGTTCGGAATCATCGAAGTCGGACTCTTCGTCGGCACGCTGGTGGTTGGTTATGTCTATATTCTGCGCCGCGGCGCGCTGAATTGGGATTAAGGGGGGCGACATGGACGCATCAACAAGTGCGGTTGTTCAGTTTCTGAATAACAACATCGGTCTGGTTGCCGGAATCGGCAAAATTGCAATTGCTCTGGTCATTGCCTTGCAGGTTGCCCCTATTATGGTCTGGGTTGAGCGCCGTCAGGCGGCCTTCATTCAGCGCCGTATCGGGCCGAACCGCGTCGGCATTTTCGGCTTCAAACTTTTCGGATTGGGCCAGCCGCTCGCAGATACAATTAAGCTTCTCTTCAAAGAGGACTTTGTTCCCAAGCACGTCAACAAGTTCTTCTATATTCTTGCTCCAATCATTCCCGCCGTGATGGGCCTTGTGGCCATTCAGGGAATTCCGCTCGGCAAAGAGATCGTAGTTGCCGGACACACAATTGGACTGCAGCCCGTCAATCTGAATGCCGGCTTTCTGTTTTTGTTCGCCATGTCTGCGTTGGGTGTGTACGGGGTTGCGCTTGCAGGATGGTCGTCCAACAACAAATACGCCCTTTTGGGCGGATTGCGTGCATCCGCGCAAATGATTTCCTATGAGCTTGCCATGGGACTTGCTCTGTTGCCGATGGTGTTCATTTACGGAACACTTGATCTTCAGACGATGATTGCAGCCCAGTCGGAAACCTTCGGTATTCTCCCGAAATGGGGGATTTTTCTCTCGCCGGTTTCTTTTGTGATTTTTGTCGTGACGATGTTTGCCGAAACCAACCGCCTGCCCTTCGACTTGGCTGAAGGCGAAGCCGAACTGGTTGCGGGCTTTCTTGTCGAATACGGCTCGATGCGATGGTCTCTTTTCTTCCTCGGCGAATACGCAATGATGTTCACCCTGTCGGCGCTCACCACCTGTGTTTTTCTCGGCGGGTACGAAATTCCGTGGTTGCCCCATGCCGAGCTTGTGGCACTGCTGACTCCGGTGTTCACCGCAGAGCCGGCAACTTGGGTTGCGGCATTGATCGGTCTGGGTGTTCTTATCGCCAAAGTTGCAATCTTTATGTTCCTGTTCGTGCAGGTCCGCTTCACGCTTCCGCGCTTCCGTTATGATCAGCTGATGCGCGTCGGGTGGGTTTACATGTTGCCTGTGGCTCTGGGGAATCTGGTGTTGATGGCCGTGATCGTTGCGTTGCTCAGATTAACCTGAAGCAGCGGCAGTTGAGCGAGGATATTGAAAATGAATCTTGTAATGCTTTCGTTCATTGTGATGGGAGTCGCGGCTGTCCTGCTCTCGGGCGTCATGATCACCCGTCGCTGGCCCGTCAGTGCGGCGATGGTCCTCATTTCGGTGATGACTCTGCTGGCCGGAATGTTCGGCCTGCTTGATGCGCACTTTGCGGCAGTGTCTCAAATCATTGTCTATGCCGGTGCAATCATGGTCGTCTTTGTCTTCGTGATTATGCTTTTGAATCTGCCGCCGGAAGAACTCAGATACGGCGGCGTGACGGTCGGTGAGATGATCCTTTCGGCTGCCGGCGTTGCGGTTGCGCTCGTTCTGGGTACGAAAGTCGGACAGGGATATCTGAGTGTCGGAATTGAAGAACTCGGGATTCTTAAATCTGAAAATTCACTCGCACTCCACCGTCCGTTGTTCGGTCCGGATCAAAATGTGAAAAATGTTGCCGCAACGATGTTCGTTGAATACCTGTGGGCGTTCGAGCTTATCAGCTTCCTCATTATTGCCGCGATGATTGGGTCTGTAGTGATTGCCAAGAAGAGGAGCGCTGAAAATGCTAACGCTGCCTGAACTGGGCCTCTATTTTTCGTTCCTGATGTTTTTGGTCGGACTGGCAGGGGTCATGTTCCGCAAGAATATTCTTTTTATGATGCTGAGTGTTGAAATTCTTTTGAACGCAGCGAATCTGGCTTTCGTTTCTGCGAGCCGGCTGACCAATACCATGGACGGTCAGGTGGTGATGTTTTTCGTGATGGCGGTTGCGGCATGTGAGGCGGCTGTCGGGCTGGCCCTCATTATTTCGCTGTACCGCACGAAGGCATCAATTGAAGTCGACGATTTGAAGGCATTGAGGGGTTAATCGATGAACTATCAGGCAATGCTTGCAGCTGTCCTTCTGATTCCTCTCCTCGGTGCGCTGCTGAACGGATTTTTCCTGCGCCGCGCGCCGCGACTAGTGACAGTGACTGTCGGAACCCTCGCCATAGCGGTTCCTTTTGTGCTCTCGTGTTTGCTGGTTTTTGGGCCGGTGAGCGCCGGAGAAGTGATTCGCACCGAGCTGTTTAGCTGGATTTCGGTGCCTTTCAACGAAGGGCGGCTTGAAGTTCCCTTCGGTCTTTCCGTCGACCGGCTGTCGGGCATTCTGCTTCTCATTATCACCGGCGTCGGAAGCCTCATTCACCTGTACGCAGGTGAGTATATGTCGCACGAGGAAGGTGTTTACAGATTTTTTGCTTATCTGAACCTGTTTGTGTTTTCGATGCTCTCCCTTGTTCTCGGTTCCAATATGGTTGTGACCTTTTTGGGCTGGGAAGGCGTCGGGGTCTGTTCATATCTTCTGATTGGATATTGGTATTCCGACGAGGCCAATGCCCGCGCGGGAATGAAGGCATTCGTAGCCAACCGTGTCGGCGATTTGGGATTCCTGCTGGCCATGTTCATGTCGGTCAAACTTTTTGGAACGCTGGATTACTCGCGCATTGCCGAAGCGCTGACCAACGAACTCGCGGCAGCCAACGCACCGCTGCTGACTGCCATCGGCTTGTGTTTGCTGCTCGGTGTGACCGGTAAATCGGCTCAGTTGCCCCTGTACATCTGGTTGCCCGATGCGATGGCAGGCCCGACTCCCGTGTCCGCGCTTATCCACGCCGCGACAATGGTGACATCCGGAATTTATCTGATGACGCGCATGAGCTTTTTGCTGGTTCACAGTCCGGCGGCCATGACCACGATTGCAGTCATCGGTGCGTGTACGGCGCTCTTTGCCGCGACCATCGGTCTGGTGCAGAACGACATCAAAAAAGTGCTGGCTTACTCGACGGTCAGTCAGCTGGGCTTTATGGTTCTGGGTTGCGGTGTGGGTGCATTTCAGTTCGGTGTTGCGCACCTGATGACTCATGCCTTCTTTAAAGCACTCTTGTTCCTTGGAGCGGGCAGCGTGATTCACGCCATGCACCACGAACAGGACATCCGCAAAATGGGCGGCCTCATCAAAAAGATGCCGATTACCGGCTGGACTTTTGTGATCGGCACGCTTGCGATCATCGGCTTTCCGGGATTGTCGGGATTCTTCTCCAAAGACGAAATTCTTTACTACGCATGGTCAGGAACCTTCGGTCATCCGCTGTTGTGGGTGCTGGGTGCGCTGGCAGCCGCATGCACGAGTTTCTACATGGTGCGTTTGACCTATCTGGTTTTCTTCGGCGAAAGCAGAGTTGAGCACGCACATCATCACCATGATCACGGACACGGTCACGATCACCATCATCACGAAATCCATGAAAACCCGCTCGCGATGACTCTTCCGCTGATGATTCTGGCCGTCTTTTCCATTATCGGCGGGTACGTTTCAATGCCGCATGCAATCATGCACATGCTGGGAATTCATGCCGGCGAGAATCTCATTACCCAATGGCTTGCGCCTGTGCTTGAGAAAGCCAAGGTCGTTATGACGGCTGCCCACGGCGAAGCGCACGGTTCCGCTGCTCTGGAATGGGGTCTGATGGGAACTTCAACTCTTGTGATGTTGATCATGAGCGGTTTTGCAATTGCACTTTACAAGGCGGGCCCGAAGGGCGGTGAATCAATCGCCAAGGCAGTCGGCGGGCTCTACCGGCTGATTCTCGACAAGTGGCGTGTCGACGAACTTTATCAGGCTGTGATTATCGAGCCGCTCAAAAAGGTCGGTGACGGTTTCTTCAAGTTCGGCGACAGAGCCCTGATTGAAGGAATTATCAACGAAGGACCGCGCGGCATTTATCTTGTGACTTCCGTGCTGAGTGACATTCAATCGGGTCTGGTGCGTAACTACCTGAAGGTTGTTTTCGTCGGCATCCTTGCGCTCTGCGTTTGGATTTTTATCTGAGTGCAGACGGGTTTCGAAAGGGGAATTTAATTTTATGGTCACTC
Source organism: Pseudomonadota bacterium (assembly GCA_009926615.1). Lineage (GTDB taxonomy): Bacteria > Bdellovibrionota_B > Oligoflexia > Silvanigrellales > Silvanigrellaceae > RFOM01. The sequence continues at coordinate 3,029 of RFOM01000033.1, read as the reverse complement.
TGATCTCGCAGTGGATTTTGTCACTGCTCATCTTCTTTCCGCTGCTCGGCGCAGTGCTCGTTGCCTTTACCAAGGATGCGCAAAAGGCGCGTCATCTTGCGGTGGCTGTCTCGGTTCTGGAAATGATTTTTTCTTTCCACCTGATTGCCCACTTCAATGTGGATTCATCGGCAATGCAGTTTGCTCAGGACCTTGCGTGGTTGCCGCGCGGGACCGGTATCCGTTACACGGTCGGTGTGGACGGCCTGAGTCTTTTGCTCGTTATGCTGACGACTATTCTTTGTCCGCTGGTTTTTCTGTCGAGCTATTCCTCCATCGGGAGCAACGTAAAGTCGTTTTTGGCTTTGTTCCTCGTGCTTGAGTCGGCAATGATCGGCGCTCTTGTCAGTCTGGATCTCGTTCTGTTTTATGTGTTCTGGGAAGCCATGCTGATCCCGATGTATTTCATCATCGGTGTGTGGGGCGGCAAGGACAGGATTTACGCGACGACCAAGTTTTTCATTTACACGGTCATCGGCAGTTTGCTTATGCTGGTTGCCTTTTCGTATCTTTATTACGCGCACTATCAGGCTAACGGCATCTTTACCACCAGTCTGATTGAGCTCTACAAAACCGCAGCAGCTCTGCCGGCCGGAGTCCAGATGTGGTTGTTTGCCGCCACGGCTCTTGCATTTGCAATCAAAGTGCCGCTGTTCCCTTTCCATACTTGGTTGCCCGACGCGCACGTGCAGGCTCCGACGCCGGGTTCGGTGATTCTGGCAGGCGTTCTTCTCAAGATGGGCACGTACGGTTTGATGCGCATGAGTATCCCGATGTTTCCGCAGGCCGCACACGACGCAGCACCCTTCATGATCGGACTTGGAGTTTTCGGCATCGTATACGGCGCACTGATTGCGTGGCGGCAGACCGATATCAAAAAGTTGGTTGCCTATTCATCTGTCAGTCACCTTGGATTTGTCGTGGCCGGAATGTTTGCATTCAATGAGCTTGGATTCACGGGTGCGCTTTACCAAATGGTCAATCACGGCGTGTCGACCGGCGCACTGTTCCTTCTCATCGGAGTTGTTTACGAGCGCCGGCATACCCGTGAAATGAGCGAATATGGCGGACTCGCCAAACAGATGCCTTGGTATGCGTTCTTTTTTGTTGTCGCGACGATGGGCTCTGTGGCTCTGCCGGGTACCGGCGGGTTCATCGGAGAGTGGATGATTCTGACCGGAGTATTCCAAGTCTCGCCGGCAATGGCGGCAGTCGCAGGAACCGGTGTCATTCTGGGCGCGATCTACATGCTTTGGCTTGTGCTCAAAGTTGTCTGGGGACCGCTGAACAACGATGAAAACAAAAAGCTGACCGACTGCACTCCGCGCGAGACTTTTGTTTTGGCGACGCTGTCGGTTTTTGTTTTTGCAACCGGCTTTTTGTCCGTGCCGATGCTGGCCCACACGGAGCCGACGATGAAAAAGCTTCAGCAGAGTGTGTCCAAAAAAGAAGCCTACAAGACGGAACTCGTCATCCGCGGAACGTCGGATGAGCCGATGCGGGTGATGATGAACGGCCGTTGATTGAAGATGGCGAACCGGAACATGCCGAAGGTCGCGATGAGATTCGGGAGTAAAAGATGACTGAAAGTTTGAATTTAGTATTTCCGCCGTGGGCTTTTTATCTGCATGCGATGCCCGTTCTCGCGATGCTTTGCGGCGCGCTGGTGACACTCATTGCGGGTGTGTTTCGCGGCAATCCCGATCGGCCGAGCATGCTGGCCTACCAGTTGGGGTTTGCGAGTTGCTTTCCTGCAGTCATTGTTCCCCTGTTTTTGATTGCTTCGCCAAGTCTGACAGGTGGCAATGCCATGCAGCCTCCGGCGTGGCTGGGAAGCGGTTTTCTGGGCGACCAGATTAGCCAGTTTTCCTTTTTGATTGTCGGTCTGGGAACGATGTTCACTCTGTTTATGGCAGAGATTTCTGCAGCGGGCCGTCAGCTTTTGCGTCCGGAATTGGTGAGCCTCCTGCTTTTGGCCTCTGCGGGTATCATGATTCTTTCGTCTGCCGGTGAATTTTTGACATTTTTTACGGGTCTGGAACTGATGAGCGTGTCTCTTTATGTGCTCGTCGGTTATCAGCGGCAGGATGTCCGCGGACTTGAAGCGGCCGTGAAATATTTCCTGATGGGTGCAACGGCATCGGCGATTATTCTCATGGGAATGGCGCTCATTTATTTGAACATCGGTTCATTGCGCTGGGCTGATTTTGTCAATCTCAATATTTCTCTCAGCAATCCTTTCGGCGTGGTCGGGCTTCTGATGTTCGTCTGCGGTCTGGCATTCAAACTCGGTATTGCTCCATTCCACACATGGGGTCCCGATGTTTATCAGGGTGCGCACTCGACCCTCACCGGCTATATGTCAACGCTGGTGAAAGTGGGAATTGTTATGGTCGTCCTGCGCATTCTCGGTGCGGGCTTCGGCAAGGCCGACGAAAGTGCTTGGCTGGCCAAGGTCTTTTGGGTTCTGGCGGTGCTTTCGATTCTTGTCGGTTCGGTTTTTGGGCTTGTCCACAACAGCATCAAACGCATGCTCGCTTATTCTTCCATTGCCAACGCGGGGTATTTTTGTCTTGCGTTCGCAACTCTTGCCGTCGCTCCCAATAGTGTTGAAGCGCGTCAGGCGGTTCTTGCCTACACCGCGATTTATACGATTTTGAATTTGGGCTCATTCGCCATTCTCGCGTGGCTTGAAGACAACAGCCGTGAAGATTTGCTCAAGGAAGAGCTTGCGGGTCTGGGCAAGCGTGCTCCATTTGCTTCCGTCTGCCTGACGATCTTCATTCTCGGACTCGCAGGCATTCCGCCTGCGGCAGGCTTCTTCGGCAAATTTCTGCTGATCAACTCGGCCGTTTCCGCGGGACTCATCGGACTTGCGATTGTCATGGTGGTCCTCAGTTGTATTTCGCTGTTTTACTATTTGTCCGTGCTGGTTGAAATTTGGCTCAAGCCTGCAACACGCAGTTCAGTGCAGCCTCAGGAAAATGAAG